>CALZMY010000226.1 GCA_945788675.1 uncultured Gammaproteobacteria bacterium
CACGGATCGCATCGGTCAGGCCGGTACGCAGGCCATTGACATGGGTGCCCCCCTGCCCGGTCGGGATCAGGTTGACGTAACTCTCGGTCACCAGCTCGCCACCCTCAGGCAGCCATACCACCGCCCAATCGGCGGCCTCACGTTCCGAGGCGAGGCTGCCAATCAGCAGCTCATCCGGCAGCAGGGTGTAACCCTTTACCGCATCGTTCAGATAGTCACGCAGGCCATCTTCAAAATACCACTCTTCACTGGTATTGCTCTTCTCATCAAAAAACGACACATGCAACCCCGGACAGAGCACCGCCTTGGCGCGCAGCACATGACGCAGGCGTGAGACTGACATCTTTGCGGAATCGAAATATTTTCCATCAGGCCAGAAACGAATCGATGTACCGCTGTTCTTTTTACCCACCGTACCGATCGTCTTCAGGTTCTCGACCTTATCACCATGCTCAAAGGCCATCGAAAACGCTTTGCTGTCTCGCTTGATCTTCACTTCCAGTCGTTTAGAGAGCGCATTAACCACCGAAACACCCACACCGTGCAGACCACCGGAGAATTGATAATTTTTATTGGAGAATTTGCCACCGGCGTGCAGCTTGGTGAGGATCACTTCAACACCGGGCAGCTTTTCGACCGGATGTTTATCGACCGGCATGCCGCGGCCATCATCCTCGACCTCAAGCGAACCATCTTTATAGAGTGTTACCGAGAGTGTTTTGGCATGGCCTGCAACTGCCTCGTCGACACTGTTGTCGATCACCTCCTGCGCCAGATGGTTGGGGCGCGTGGTGTCGGTGTACATGCCGGGGCGTTTGCGTACCGGTTCCAGTCCGGTCAATACCTCAATCGATGAGGCATCATAATCTCTACTCATTCTCTTTTACGTTCCTGTTCAACTCAAGCTGGTTTGACATAGCGCTGCCAACGGGCATGGAGTCTAGCACCAAGCCGGAGTCGAATACAAAGCACCATGTCCGGCCATTATGTCGGCCGCAGTTTTTTATAGTAGAATCCAGCCCAAGATAAGAATTCTGAGCCATTGAGAAGTAGTACGGAGCCAATCTTGGTAAAAAAGAAGCGCAGCAACAAAGAGACCCCGCCCGATTTTGAGGCCGCCCTCGAAGAACTCGAAACGCTGGTGGAGCAGATGGAACAGGGCGAGATCAGCCTGGAGGAGTCGCTACAGCATTTTGAGCGCGGCATCCTGCTGACCCGTACCTGCCAGGAGGCGCTGAAGGCTGCCGAGCAGAAGGTGGCGATCCTGATGAAGGGTAGTCACGCTGCCGACGCCGACACTCAGCCCTTTGATAACGACCTGTGACTGATAATAGCGTGGCATTCAAGGCACTGATCGCGCAGTGCAAGGCACAGGTTGAGTCGGCGCTCGACCATTGGCTCCCCGCCGCAGACGCTACACCTGAAACCCTGCACCGTGCGATGCGTTACTCGGCACTCGCCGGCGGCAAGTATGTACGGCCACTGCTGGTCTACTCCACCGGGCAGGCACTGGGAGTGACGCGTGATGCACTGGATGGCCCTGCCTGCGCGATCGAATTGATACATAGCTACTCGCTGGTTCACGATGATCTGCCCGCGATGGATGATGATGACCTGCGCCGTGGCAAACCGACCTGCCACCGCGCCTTTGATGAGGCGACAGCGATCCTTACCGGGGATGCGCTGCAATCACTGGCATTTCACATCCTTGCCAGCGATCCGTCGATTGCTGTTGCCGCAACACAGCGTATCCAGATGATCGAAGCGCTGGCCAATGCAAGTGGCTCGCTCGGCATGGCCGGTGGACAGGCGATCGACCTCGAAGCGGATGGCAAAGGCAATAGTATGACGCTCGAGGCACTGGAATATATGCATGCCCAGAAGACCGGTGCACTCATCCGCGCCAGCGTTCGCCTCGGCGCACTGAGCCATGCGAGTATCAATGAGACGATGCTTGCACACCTCGACCAATACGCCGCCAATATCGGACTCGCCTTCCAGATTCGCGATGACATTCTCGATATCGAGGCCTCTACTGACACGTTGGGAAAAAGTCAGGGGGCGGATATCGCCAGAAACAAGCCGACTTATCCTGCCCTTCTGGGTCTGGACGGCGCGAAACAGAAGGCGCTGCAGCTGCACGAAGTGGCGCTGGAAAACCTCGCCACATTTGGCGATGAGGCGAATGCACTCCGCTGGATCTCAGAATATATCGTGCAGCGCCCAAACTAGGCTTTTTTGTGAGCGCCCTCCTCAGGGTCAAAAGATACATACAGGCCACCAGAATCAACAATATCTATGATATATTGGCCGATTGCGTAGAAAACCAGCCGATTAGAGCTCGATGACAACTACTGAAACCCGATATCCACTACTGCACAAGATCGATTCCCCCGCGGATCTGCGCCAGCTTGCCGCAACGGAACTGGAACCGCTGGCGCGCGAGCTGCGTGATTTTCTGATTCAGTCGGTCTCCCAAACAGGTGGGCATCTCTCATCCAGCCTCGGCACCATTGAACTGACCATCGCGCTGCACTACATCTACAACACCCCGGATGATCGCCTGGTGTGGGATGTGGGGCATCAGGCCTATCCCCACAAGATTCTCACCGGCCGCCGTGAGCGCATGGGCACACTGCGCAAAAAAGATGGCCTGAGCGGTTTTATCAAACGCAAAGAGAGTGAATATGACACCTTCGGTGTCGGCCACTCCAGCACCTCAATCAGTGCCGCACTGGGGATGGCAATCGCCGCACAAAAAACTGGTAGTCCACGTAAGGCGGTGGCGATTATTGGTGATGGCGCCATGACCGCTGGCATGGCCTTTGAAGCGCTCAACCATGCTGGACATCTCGACAATGATCTACTGGTCATTCTCAATGACAATGAGATGTCGATCTCGCCCAATGTCGGCGGCATGTCGAACTATCTTGCCAAACTGCTCTCCGGCAAACTCTACACCTCGGTACGTGAAAGTGGCAAAAAGGTGCTGAGCGCAGTCCCACCGATGCACGAACTGGCTCGTCGCGCCGAGGAACATATGAAGGGGATGGTGATCCCCGGCACATTATTCGAAGAACTCGGCTTCAACTACTACGGCCCGGTGGATGGTCACGACATCCCCACCCTGATCACAACACTGCGTAACCTTCGTGACCATAAAGGCCCGCAGTTCCTGCATATTGTGACAAAAAAGGGACGTGGTTATCAGCCTGCAGAAGAGAACCCCTGCACTTACCACGGCGTTACTCCCTTTGATCCTGAAAACGGCAAGATGCATCCGACCAGCACCAATAACAGCCCCACCTATACCCAGGTCTTTGGTGAGTGGCTGTGCGACATGGCCAAAGAAGACCCGACGCTTGTCGCCATTACGCCCGCGATGTGCGAGGGCTCTGGCATGGTAAAATTTTCGCGCCTCTTTGCTGACCGTTTTTATGATGTGGGGATTGCGGAACAACACGCCGTCACCCTTGCCGCCGGGCTCGCCTGTGACGGCATCAAACCGGTGGTGGCGATCTACTCTACTTTCCTGCAACGCGCCTATGACCAGTTGATTCATGACGTTGCCATCCAGAATTTGCCTGTCATTTTCGCAATCGATCGCGCCGGGCTCGTTGGCGCCGATGGCCCCACCCATGCCGGTAGTTTTGACCTCAGCTATCTGCGCTGCATCCCCAACATGGTGGTGATGGCACCCAGCAACGAAAATGAATGCCGCCAGATGCTCTACACCGCCGCCCGACATAATGGTCCTACGGCCGTGCGCTACCCACGCGGCCGTGGCCCAGGTGTTGCCGTTGAAGAGGTGATGCAGCCAGTCGAGCTTGGCAAGGGGCGTGTGCTCAAACAGGGTAAGCGCGTGGCGATTCTTGCCTTTGGCAGCCGTGTTCAGGTCGCCCTTGCGGCAGCAGATGAACTCGATGCGAGCGTTGCGGACATGCGTTTTGTCAAACCGATCGATGAGGCACTGATCCTTGAACTGGCCAATCATCACGACCTGCTGCTCACCATCGAAGAGAATGTCATCATGGGTGGAGCGGGGAGTGCCGTCAATGAAGTCCTCGCCGCACACAATATCGTCGTGCCGGTGATCAATCTGGGTCTGCCGGACGAATATTGCGAACAGGGTGAGCATGAGTCGCTGCTGGAGGGTTACGGCCTCGATAAAAACGGCATCATTAAATCCGTAAATGACTTTCATCAACGCGCGTCTTGCAATACAATGGCCACACGCACCATTTCCCACTAATTTAGTCAAGATTACAGCTATGCCCCCTCGTTACACACTCAAGATCGTCACCGACTTTGCTGCGGCACACTCACTGCGCAACTATCCCGGCGACTGCTCACGCCTGCATGGCCACAACTGGAAGGTTGAAGCCGAAGTGGTCGCGACCGAACTGAATGAAGTCGGCATGGGCATCGATTTCAAGACCATCAAAACAGAGACCAAAGTACTCGTTGATCAACTCGATCACCGCTATCTCAACGAAATCCCACCTTTTGATGAGACCAACCCGACCGCCGAAAACATTGCGGCCTTCATCTACCAGGGGCTGTCGAAAAAACTTAACGGCGCAACACTCCGGGTGAGTGCCATCACGCTGTGGGAAACCGAGCGCGCCTGTGTGCGTTATTCAGAGGACTAAAAGTAATGAACGATACACCGATTGCAGACGTACAGAACGATCCGGATAATCGCCAGATACCGATCAACAAAGTCGGCATCAAGGATATTCGCCATCCAGTGCGGGTCAAGGATCGCAGCGAAGGCGAGCAACACACCATCGCGACCTTCAATATGTATGTCGATCTGCCACATAATTTCAAAGGGACTCACATGTCCCGCTTTGTCAAACTGCTGAACTCCCATGAACGCGAGATCAGTGTCGAATCATTTGATGAGATCATGGTCAACATGGCCAGCCTGCTGGATGCTGAGTCTGGCCATATCGAAATGAGCTTCCCCTACTTTATCAACAAGGAAGCACCGATCAGCAAGGTACAGAGCCTGCTTGATTATGATGTCACGCTGATTGGCGAGATCACGGGTGGGCAAAGTACGATGACCATCAAAGTAGTGGTACCGGTCACCAGCCTCTGCCCCTGCTCCAAACAAATCTCCGACTACGGCGCCCACAACCAACGCTCACATGTGACGGTGACTGCACGTACCGAAGGTTTTGTCTGGATTGAAGACCTGATCGATATCATCGAGCAAGAGGCCTCATGCGAGATCTTTGGCCTACTGAAACGACCTGATGAGAAGTATGTTACCGAACGCGCCTATGACAATCCCAAGTTCGTCGAGGATATGGTACGTGATGTCGCGGCACGCCTGAACGCCGATGATCGCATCACCGCCTATACATTAGAATCAGAAAACTTCGAATCGATCCATAATCATTCGGCCTATGCGTTAATTGAGAAAATAAAATAGAACTGTTTCCGCCTCACCCAGCCAGCGGCATGAGGCGGAAAGATAGCCAATACTTATATATGAATATTGACCGATTATCGCCTGAAATAATGTTAATAAATTAGTAATGGCCAGGCCCAACCGAATAATCAATTTTATTCGCACCCTCACCGGACGCATGGTAATGGGCGAGCTACTTATTCACTCCATACTGGTACCAACACTCTTCTTCGGCATCAATTTCATCGTAAAAGATGGTTATCAGTCGAGGTTCGTAGAACAGGCCAACTTAAAATCAAACCTGTTAGCCACCATCATCTCCCATGAGATTAGTAGCCAGAACATACATGACCTGTTAAATGATGCGGTCAATAGCAATCAGATCGTTTCTGCTAAACTCGTTTATGACTCAGGCGAGATCATTAGCAGTCAACATAGCAAGACAGTTGCGCCCCCCTTTAAAAAAGACCAGTTTTTCGCCCAGCACAACGATAATAGTTACCATATCGAGACCCCTCTTTTCCTCAACAGCAGAGGCATCGCGGCCACACTGCAAACAAGTTTTGACGAGAGCCCCGTTGCAAATCGAATTCAAAAAACCTATCAGATCAGCATACTACTCGCTTGCTCCTATATACTCATCACACTTGCGCTATCCGGGCTACTGGGTCAGCAGCTAACACGCCCCATACGAAAGTTGCGTGACGATGCACGTATCATTGCCTCCGGTAACACCAATAAAAAACTTAACGTAGTCTCCTCTATTTCGGAAGTAGCAAGCCTGACCGACAACCTGGAGACAATGAAAAAAGCATTAATAAAACACAGTCAGGAATCGCTCGCCCGAGAGGCACATCTACGTGCAGTGATGGAGAATGTGGTCGATGGCATCATCATTACCAATACTGCGGGCATGATTGAATCACTCAATCCTGCAGCCATCAACCTCTTCGACTATACAAAAGGGGAACTGATTGGTGAACACATCAACATCCTGCTAGACGCTAATACTTTACTAGAAATAGAAATACCATCAAATGTTTCCCAAAGCGCAATATCCAGCACTCAAAACAGACTACAGGAGACAGAGGGGTATCGCAAAAGCGGGGCAATTTTTCCATTAGAAGTTGCGATCAGTAAGATGATTGTTAATCAGCAAGCACACTATATCTATGTAACGCATGATATTACGGCGAGAAAAGATGCAGAAAACGAACTTGAACGCCGCGTTATCATCCGTACCAGCGAGCTAGCTGCCGCAAATGAAGAGCTAGAACATCAGGCGCTGCATGACTCGCTGACCGACCTGCCCAATCGCGTTTTACTATTAGACCGCCTTAATCAGGCAATTCATGCGAATCAGCGCAACAACCATCAACTCGCCCTTTTTATGATCGACCTCGATCGTTTCAAAGAGATTAATGATACGCTTGGTCACCACTATGGCGACATCATCCTGCAACATGTGGCTAATCGCATGCGTAAAGCACTGCATGAGTCAAGCACCGTCGCTCGCCTTGGTGGCGATGAATTTGCTGTATTACTACCTTCTATTGCTGATATTCAAGCACCCGCCAACGTCGCTATGGAGATCATCAACGCCATCGACCAGCCCTTTCTACTGGAAGAACAGGCCTTTCATGTCGGTGCCAGCATCGGTATCGCCATATTCCCTGAACACGGCACCGACACATCGACATTGATGCGTCACGCCGATATTGCCATGTATGTGACTAAAAAGAATAATGGCGACTACACCTTCTATCACCCATCGCTGGATCAACACAGCCGTGACCGCCTGGCGCTCACCACCGAATTGCGCCATGCAATCGATCATGATGAACTTTTTTTGCACTATCAGCCAAAAATCGACTTCAACAGCGGTAACGTCGCTGAAGTAGAAGCACTGGTTCGCTGGGATCACCCCCGCTTTGGCCTCATGACACCCGATCACTTCATCCCGCTATCAGAACACACAGGTCTGATCAGACCGCTCACTTTATGGGTGATACGTGAAGCACTGAATACCTGCCATGAATGGCATCGCAAAGGACACAAGCTCAAAGTCGCCGTCAACCTGTCGACCCATAACTTACATGACCCGCAGTTGACCAGCCATATACAGCAGGCCTGTAAAGAGTATCGAATTGACCCTGGCTACCTGGTACTTGAAATCACCGAAAGTGCTGTGATGTCAGACCCTGTCAGCGCGATGAGGATCCTGAGTGAGTTATCAGCAATGGGCATCAACCTGTCGATCGACGATTTTGGTACTGGCTATTCATCACTCGCCTACCTGAAACAGCTGCCAATGGATGAGATCAAGATCGACAAATCATTCGTCATCGATATGATCAACGACAAAGACGACTACATCATTGTCCGTGCCACCATCGACCTTGCGCATAACATGGGAAGAAAGGTAATCGCCGAAGGCGTTGAATCACAGCACATCTGGGAGACACTGAACAAGATGGGGTGTGACATGGCACAGGGTAACTACATCTGCACACCACTCTCCTCGACCGAGTTCTCTCAGTGGTTACAGGACTCCCCCTGGAGCCTGCAACAGGCTTAACTGACGTATCGTAACTATGAAGACGAACAAGCCTCAACGCAACTGCGTCGATTGAACCTTATATAGTAATTAGTACGATCAGCTGCAATACAATCCACGCAAACAGTGCGGCCACAATATCATCCAGCATAATGCCAAAACCACCTTCAACCCTGCGATCAATGACCTTGATCGGCCACGGTTTCCAGATATCGAACAGACGAAATAGACAAAACCCCAAGACCAGCCACTGCCATCCGGGCGGTGCTGCCACCATCGTCAACAGGTAACCCGCAATTTCATCCCATACAATACCGGGGTGATCATGAACGCCCAATATTCTGGCACAACGATCACACAGCCAGATTCCCACCAACGATACCCCAATGGCAACTGCAATATAGTAGCCGAGTGATAGTGGCTGTAGTAATAGATAGAATGGTACAGCCACCAGCGTGCCCATCGTACCGGGGGCATATTTTGACAGGCCAGAACCAAAACCGAGGGCAAAAAAATTAACCGGATCTTTCAGATCAGATAACAGTAATCGTCTATTTTTAGCGCTCATTTACTTGCTCATCTACGCCGGGAGCACCTTGAAAATGCTCATAGCCTGATTGTTGTGCCTGATACAACTCACCATTACTCAGTACACAGCGCAGGCCAGGACCATTATCAATCACGCCAATACGATGCGCTATCAACCCATGCTGCGATAGCTGCTGTTCAACTTCGTCCTGTTTCTCCGCTGCAATGGTAAAACAGAGCTCATAGTCATCACCTGCCGACAGCGGTAATGCTTGCCAAAGCTCACTGGACAACTGTTCATTACACTCATCACGCTGACACGCATTAAATGCCGATGATAACGGTAAGGCGGCAAGGTTGAGTTCGGCACCCACCTCACTCGCCTTCAAGATATGCCTCAGGTCACTCAGCAAACCATCCGAAAGATCAATCGCAGCATTCACCAAGCCATTAAGCGCCAATGCCTCAACATTCCGCGGTGTTGGTCTTTCCAGGCGCCGCAGTAACTCATCGCAATGGTGTTGTACAAATGGTAGCCGTCGCTCTCGTATTTGCAGTGCCAGGCCAGCATCCCCGAGCGTGCCCGTCACATAGATCAGATCACCAGGCGTCGCGGCATCACGTCGCCACGCCGCGCCCTGTTTAACAAACCCCATCGCCTGCACAGTAATCGAAAGGGGCCCACGGGTGGTGTCACCCCCAATCAATTGCACCCCATGTTGGCACGCTAAAGATGAGAAGCCCTGACTAAACCCACAAAGCCACTGTTCATCAACCTGCGGCAGCGTTAACGCAAGCATCACCCATGCAGGCTGCGCTCCCATTGCGGCAAGATCACTAAGATTTACCGCTAGTGCCTTATGACCTAACGAGACAGGGTCGACATCGGCAAAGAAATGGACACCCGCAACCAGGGTGTCTGTTGATACGACGAGTTCATGACCTGCGGGTAGTGAAAGGATGGCTGCATCATCACCCACTCCCCAAACGACATCATCACGCGGCACACCAGCATCGGTGAAATAACGCTCAATCAGTTGAAATTCCGATACTGCCATGGAAACTTTATTAGCTCACATTTCTCAGTCAAAATGCATGAAGCGCCACGACACTATGAAGGTTACTTCGAAGCCTTCTGCTGGCGAAATTCTGCGCTACGCAGCGTCGTCGCCAACTTATCGAGCACGCCATTGACATACTTATGCCCCTGGTCGGCACCAAATGTCTTAGCCAGTTCAACGGCTTCATTAATCACAACACGATAGGGTACTTCAATATTATATTGCAGTTCGTAGGCTCCCATACGCATAATCGCAAGCTCAACCGGGTCGAGACTTTCAACCGAACGATCCAGCGCAGGGGTGAGTAACGCATCAATTTTATCGACCTGCTTTACCACACCACTCAACAGCCCGCGAAAATAGCTCACATCAATCTTTTTGGCATCTTTTTCTTCCATGATCTGTGCCACAACCTCGGCCACATCCGCGCCGGTAAGTTGCCACTGATACAACGCCTGCACCGCACAGCGGCGCGCCTGACTTCTGGTTCGACTCATAATACCTTTACTAAATAATATCTGGACTAAAAAATTATGCGTCTAGCGTACGCATCAGACTGGCCATTTCAATCGCCGTCACTGCGGCCTCGGCACCTTTGTTACCCGCCTTGGTGCCAGCACGTTCAATTGCCTGCTCGATGGTATCAACCGTCAGCACTCCAAAGGTGACAGGAATATCATACTCCATCGCCACCGCGGCAATCCCTTTGGCACATTCTCCAGCGACATAATCAAAATGCGGGGTTCCACCGCGAATCACTGCACCAAGCGCAATCACCGCATCATAACGTTTACTTGCCGCAACCTTTTTGACTACGGCCGGTAATTCAAAGGCACCCGGGACATGAACAATGTGAACATTATCTTCAGTTACGCCATGCTGCTTAAGTGTCGCGACGGCACCCTTCAACAGGTGATCGACAATGAAACTGTTAAATTTGGCTGCCACAATCACAAAACGTGTGTTTGTCACGTTGAAATCACCTTCAAAGGTTTTAATCGTCATATTCATTACTCACAACAAAAAATTATTAATTCGTGAAGCTCTACTTTCACACTTAACTACACGACACATATTCTATTACTTCCAGTCCAAAACCGGAGAGACCATGCAACCGTTTTGGCTGCCCCAGCACGCGCATCTCGCGCACACCGACATCAAGCAAAATCTGTGCGCCAACGCCATAGGTTCGTAACTCATTGCCTTGCATCGGCAGTGGCTGAACGATGCCACGTTCGCGCATCTGATAATCCATCACCTGGCGAATTGTCGCACTGGCATCGAGCTCCTTCTTGAGGATCACGATCACACCCGCGCCCTCTTTCACCACACGTTCCATTGCCGCTCTAAGTGGCCAGGCGCCATCAAGACGTTCGGCACACAACATATCGGCAAGATGGTCTTCAAGGTGAACACGCACCAACACTGGCTGCGCGAACGCTGGCTCACCATATACCAGTGCCAGATGCAGCTGACCATCAACTACATCCTGATAGGAAAGCGCCCTAAACGTACCATACAGTGTAGAGAGAGTACATTCTGCGACACGTTCAACTGTCTTTTCGTTCTGTACACGGTAGTGAATGAGGTCGGCAATCGCCCCCATTTTCAGGCCATGTTCCCTGGAAAAATGTTCCAGTTCAGGGCGCCGCGCCATGGTGCCATCGTCATTGAGGATCTCCACAATCACGCTGGCGGGTTCCAGTCCGGCAAGGCGTGTCAAATCACATCCTGCCTCAGTATGTCCCGCACGCGTTAAAACGCCGCCATCCTGCGCCATCAGTGGAAAGATATGGCCGGGTTGAGTCAAATCTTGTGGGCCAGCATCCGACTTTACCGCAGCAAGTACTGTAGTCGCTCGGTCGGCTGCCGAGATGCCCGTCGTCACCCCTTCAGCAGCCTCGATGGAGACCGTAAAGTTAGTGGCATGGTTGCTATGAGTGTCACTCACCATCAACGGCAAATTCAACTGTGCGCAGCGTGCACGCGTCAGGGTCAGACAGATCAATCCTCGACCATAGCGCGCCATAAAATTGATATCATCAGCAGTCACCTCTGTCGCAGCCATCACCAGATCGCCTTCGTTTTCACGATCTTCATCATCGACCAGCACCACCATCCGCCCCTGGCGGATCTCTTCGATGATCTCTTCTGCACTACTCAAAGGCATGCGGTTAAACCCTGTTAACTAGATAACTGATCATCAATCACCAAAGCCCTGTGATGCAAGAAACTCACGTGAAATAGTCGACCCCTGCTGACTATCACTGTGTCCACTCTGTAATAGACGTTCAAGATAACGTGCGACAACATCGACCTCTATATTGACCCGGCTGCCCTGCTGGTAGTCGCCAATGATGGTTTGTTGCTGGGTATGCGGAATGATATTGACCTCAAAGCCACTGTCACTCACCACATTGGTTGTCAGGCTCACCCCATCGACACAGATCGACCCTTTCGAGGCAATATATTTCGACAACTGCGCTGGAACATCAAAATTAATAATAATTGACTCACCCTGCTGCTTGATAGTAGCAACAGTCGCAACACCATCGACATGACCACTGACCATGTGACCACCAAGCCTTGTAGTTGGTAACAAAGCCTTTTCTAGATTCACTCGGCTATCCGGTTTGAGCGTGCCTAATGTGGTACAGGAGAGCGTCTCGGCCGATACGTCGGCCGCAAACTGTTCATCGTTTTTACTCACTACCGTCAGACAGACGCCGTTGATCGCGATGCTGTCTCCCAGTTGGGCATCGGCAAGGCCCAGTGCCGCACACGCAAAGCGCATACGTGACTCACCGCCTCTGTTTTCGATTGAGACCACGTTACCGACTGCCTCTACCAAACCTGTAAACATAACATCCTCATTATCTCATTCACGCCACTTCAGGCTGCAACGTGATGCGCCAGTCATCACCTACAGCGCGTATTTCTTGAGTCTTTAGCGGGACACGCTGCGCCATTTTCTCGAGCCCAGGCAATGTCATCAATCCCTGGCCCTGTTCACCCATTAGATGCGGTGCCATGTAGATGATCAATTCATCGATTAAACCAGCCTGCAACATGGCGCCACTCAACACCGGCCCCGCTTCCAGCAACAGTTCGTTGATCTCGTGGGCGGCGAGATATTCCAGCAACAGCGGCAGATTGACCCGCCCACTACCATCCGAAAAACAGCACACATTAACACGCTTTTGATGCAGCACATCGAGTATTTCAGAAGACGCCACTGCTGTCGCAATCAGTTTTTTACCCGGCAACTCCAACGTGCGGCTGGCCAGCGGCGTACGCAGGGTGGAATCGACAATCACCCGCATCGGCGGCCGCTGAGACTCCCCCACCAGCACAACATGCAGTTCATCAATCCCGGCGGGTCTCACATCCAACTGCGGGTCATCCGCAAGTACGGTACCGATGCCGGTCATGATCGCATCACTGCGTGCACGCAGACGCTGAACATCCTGTCGTGCCGTCGCTGATGTAATCCACTTGCTTTCCCCCGAGGCCATCGCTGTGCGCCCATCAAGGGACATCGCCAACTTACAACGCACAAATGGACGACTTCGAGTGAAACGCGAAATAAATCCTGGATTCAATGCTGCGGCTTCTGCCTGTAATACACCCTCTTCAACATCGATCCCAGCGGCCTTGAGTCTTGCGATCCCTTGCCCGGCGACCTGCGGATTTGGATCGTTCATCGCAATCACCACACGGCTCACACCCGCTTTAACCAACGCATCGGCACATGGCGGGGTGCGCCCGTGATGGCTGCACGGTTCCAACGTCACATAGACTGTAGCACCAGCACTCTTCTGCCCCGCTGCCTTGAGCGCATAAATCTCAGCATGCGCTTCACCGGCACGCATGTGCCAACCTTCACCGACGATTTCCCCCTGCTGCACAACAACGCAACCAACACGAGGGTTAGGATGAGTAGTATAGATCCCATGTCTCGCAAGCTGAACTGCACGCGCCATGAACTGGTGATCTGCGCCGTTACACTTTATCACGTCGCTCTTTATCACTTTCACCCGGCAACAGTGTTATCTGGCGTTCTTTAAGTTCGGGTGTCGTTTCATTTTGCAGTCGTTCTATCTCCTCACGGAAGGCATTCACATCCTGAAAACTTCGATAAACAGATGCAAAGCGAACATAGGCAACTTCATCTAAATCACGCAACTCAGCCATCACCCATTCGCCCAGCCGAGCCGAAGGAATCTCTCGCTCACCACTGGCACGCAGCTTGTGTTTGATGCGATTGATGGCACTGTCGATGTCCTCGATATTGACCGGACGTTTTTCCATCGCCCGCAACACCCCAGCACGCAACTTTTCCTCATTAAAAGGCTCTCGTGTGCCATCATTTTTTACCATTCTAGGCAATGCAAGCTCGGCCGTCTCAAAGGTAGTAAAGCGTTCACTACAGGTGACGCATTCGCGCCGACGACGTACTACATCGCCATCGCTGGCGAGGCGTGAATCGATCACCTTGGTATCGGCTTCACCACAGAATGGACAGTGCATATCGGAACGCTCAGCGTAGCGAAAAAGTTATCAAAACTATACCTTAACATGCGGTGAATTGCGCAGCATGTTGCCCTCTATTTATAGACCGGAAAGCGTTCGCAAATCGCCAGCACTTCACCTTTGACGCGCTTGATAACCGCATCATTGCCAAGATCGTCCAGCACATCACAAATCCAGCCCGCCAGCTGTCTTGATTCATCTTCCTTAAATCCACGCGTGGTTATCGCAGGTGTGCCGATACGAATACCACTGGTCACAAACGGTGACTGCGGATCATTAGGCACGCTGTTTTTGTTGACCGTAATATTACTCGCACCCAGCGCAGCATCCGCCTCCTTTCCTGTCATGCCCTTGTCGATTAAATCAACCAGAAATAGATGATTTTCAGTCTTACCGGAGACAATTTTGTAACCTCGTTCTTGCATGACTGTCGCCATCGCCTGCGCATTGGCAACCACCTGCGTCTGATAAACTTTAAACTCAGGCAACAGTGCCTCTTTGAATGCGACGGCTTTACCTGCAATCACATGCATCAGCGGTCCACCCTGTGTGCCGGGAAAAACCATCGAGTTAAGTTTTTTCTCAATCTCAGGATTGCTCTTCGCCAGAATAATTCCGCCACGTGGACCACGTAGCGTCTTATGTGTGGTAGAGGTCGTTACATCGGCAATCTGAACCGGGCTTGGGTAGACACCCGCAGCAATCAGTCCCGCCACGTGAGCCATATCGACCACCAGGTAGGCGCCCACCTTATCGGCAATCTCGCGAAAACGTTGCCAATCGACTACGCGCGAGTAGGCACTGAAACCAGCGATGACCATTTTAGGTTTATGCTCGAGTGCCAGCGCCTCGGCCTGGTCGTAATCGATCTCACCCGTCTCTTCATTCAGACCATACTGCACTGCGTTGAAAATCTTACCGGAGAAGTTGACCTTAGCGCCATGCGTCAGGTGTCCACCATGCGCAAGGCTCATTCCGAGAATGGTATCACCTGCGTTCAGCAGCGCCAGATAGACAGCGGCATTGGCCTGCGAGCCAGAATGTGGCTGCACGTTAGCATAACCGGCATCAAAGAGTTCTTTTAATCGATCGATCGCAAGCTGCTCAACAATATCGACATGTTCACAACCGCCATAGTAGCGTTTAAACGGATATCCCTCGGCATATTTATTGGTTAGCACAGACCCCTGTGCCTCCATCACACGCGGACTGGTGTAATTTTCTGAGGCGATTAGCTCGATGTGCTCTTCCTGTCGACGCGCCTCATTTTCCATTGCAGAGAACAATTCGCCATCAAACCCACCAATCGTCATATCCGATGTAAACATCTATTCACTTTCTCCAAAATAGCTCTGGCAACCTCACTGACGCCGCCGAAAATTCATCAAAACCAAAGCGGGGTATGATACCTGATCGCAAAAAATTACTCATTATCAAGATACTACACCCTGCACCACTGCTTTCATTATTGATCAAAAATCGGCCATGAAGCCCACTTCTAATGCATCGGATTTTCTAGAAAGGCAAATCACATCGATAACTGGATCAAACACTACAACCAGCTAAATAACACCCAGAACGTTCATAACTAACTGTTATTAAATAACTTTAATAACAACCTAAAAAATAGGCATTTTAAATATAAATTACAGAAGTCTCGTCTAATTTAACGTATAATACGTCATATTATTGACAAATTACCCACGAGAATATTTCTGCTTTTTTTCCGGGAGGGACCCCAGTTAAAGTAACCATCTAAATGACGTCCTTCAGCCAACAGAGCAGCACATCAATCATCATCCTGAAGCTTCTGGAAGTCGCTAAACAGGATAAGGCTGATATTGAAATTGTATACACTCATGTAAAGAGCGTGCTTGCTGTTCAGGAGAGCGAACAGCGACATCAACAAGAAGCCTGGTACTCACTATTCTCAACCTTAATTGCTCACTACAACCAACACATTGAAGCAAGCTCACCACTTCATCAACATCTGGAACTACTCAAGCTGAGACTCGGCAGCCAACCTGGTCTCTCAGAGCTCAATGAAATAAGGGCAATTCTCGCAAAAGCCTCTGTCAATAATGAAGATTTCAGATCCGATCGGTCAATCAAAACATCTGTCAACGACATCGATTCGACTGAATACAGCAATAGCACGACTCAACACATCGATCCTGTTCCCTCGCCAATACTGCCAACAGTCGAACTGTCGCCAACCCATAATGAATTCAGGATCTTAGATAAAAAACGGCAAAGGATGGTAGAGATTCAAGCCGCACTTTCACTTCATCTGTCTGAGGTCGCAGAACAAAACAGAGCACTTGGAAAAGCACTCGATACCGAACTCAACAATATTAATAACAGCAGTAACATTGGCGAGTTACAGACACTCAAACAGGAATTATCCAACGAAATTTCCAACCTGCTGCAAGGGCACCAGTCGCTGACAGAGACACTCGATAATGCCAACAAGTTCATGCAGATTATCGAAAGCGAAGGCCAGGACCTGAATGATGAACTCAAAAAAGCGCATACACTCAGTTTAACCGATGAACTCACACAGTTACCTAACCGACGCGCCTTTTTCAAACGCATCGAAGATGAGGTCTCACGGGTACAGCGTTATGAGTATCCACTCTGTCTTGCGCTAGTCGACCTTGATGCATTTAAATCGATCAACGACCGTTACGGTCATAACACAGGGGATGAGGTGCTACGTAGCTTTGCCGAACGAGCACTCTCCGGTTTCAGGCATCATGATCTTGCTTCAAGATATGGCGGCGAAGAGTTTGCCATTATCCTGCCCAATACTGACCTCAGCGGTGCACAACGCGCGCTAGAAAAAGTACGTGGGCGTACCAGCCAGTGCACCTTTCAATATAATGGTGATACCTATCCAATCCCAACTTTTTCTGCCGGGATTGCACACTACGTGGCAGGCGAGACTGCCGAATCATTTATCGAACGCGCGGATCAGTTGCTCTACCGTGCTAAACGCATGGGGCGAAATCGAATCGAAATCGCTGAAACAGTAAAAGGAAATGAGGCGATTAAAGCATCGCCTCAGAGTCCATCACCATTAAGTTCTGAATAAAACTGAGACAACCCCATCAAGGCAGATCACCGAGCCCTTCTGCGTCACCCTCTCCCTCTTTTTTAACCGGCATCAGGTCCTGCTTGCTAATACCCAGTGCCAACGCAGTTGCACTCGCAACATAGACTGAAGAGTAGGTACCTATAATAATTCCAATAATCAATGCGGTCGCGAAACTATGAATAATTTCACCACCGAGCATAAAGAGGGCAAATAAAACAAACAACGTCGTCACCGAGGTAACCAGCGTACGTGATAGCATCTGGTTGATCGAGCGATTTGAAATATCAACCGGCGTCCCTTTGCGCATCTTACGAAAGTTTTCACGAATACGATCGAACACCACAATGGTATCATTCAGCGAGTAACCAATCACCGCCAGAATCGCCGCCAGCGTGGTGAGATCAAATTCAAGCTGCAGCACGGAAAACACGCCCAGTGTAATCACCACATCATGTACCAGCGCAGCAACAGAACCCACCGCAAAACGTTTTTCAAAACGCAGCGTTATGTAGATAAGAATGCCGAACAGTGCGTAGATCATCGCCAGACCACCATCTTCGGTCAATTCATCACCCACCTGCGGCCCGACAAATTCAACACGTCTCATCTCCACCTCATCCGTACTGGAAGCGGTATGTAACGCATTTAGCACATCGCTACTCAAATCTGCATTGTTCTTTTCACCGTGAGGAGGCACCCGAATCAAAACATCTTTTGAGGTACCAAAATGCTGTGCGATGGCATCGCCATAACCGGCCTCCGCCAGCGTCTCACGTACTTCACCAAGATCAACCGTATTGCTATAGCCAACCTCGATCAGTGTGCCGCCAGTAAAATCAATACCAAAATTCAGACCACGGGTAGCAAGTGACCCAATGGAGACAATGAGCAGGATTAGCGACATTATCAGCGCTAGCTTGCGCTTGCCCATAAAATCAAATGAAGGCTCTTTGTTGAATATATTCATCTAATCATTCATCCATTCAATGCGGCTAGATCGCCAGCTTTTTAACTTTACGACCACCATACACCAGGTTGATCACGGCACGCGTCCCCATAATCGCGGTAAACATCGAGCAGACGATGCCAATCGAAAGGGTAATCGCAAACCCCTTAATCGGCCCAGTGCCAAAGGCGTAGAGCACCAATGCCGCAATCAATGTGGTGATATTGGCATCAGCAATCGTAGAAAGCGCTTTATCATAACCGGCATTAATACTCGCCTGAGGTGTATTGCCACTGCGCAGCTCTTCTCGAATACGCTCAAAGATCAGTACGTTTGCATCGACCGCCATACCCACCGTTAACACAATGCCTGCAATACCCGGTAGCGTCAGTGTCGCCTGCAACATCGACAGTACCGCAACGATCATCACCAGATTCACTGCCAGCGCAATATTCGCCACCAGACCAAAAACACGATACCACACTGCCATAAAGATCATGACAACGATAAAACCGACGATGACAGAGTTCATTCCCTGGTCGATATTGTCCTGCCCGAGGCTTGGACCTACGGTACGCTCTTCGACGATCTCGATCGGTGCCGCCAACGCACCTGCCCTTAACAGCAGTGCAAGATCACGCGCTTCCTCGGTAGTACCCGCGCCGGTAATCTGAAAACGATTACTGAACTGCCCTTGAATCGTGGCAACGCTAATCACCTCTTCGATCTTCTTCTTGACCTTAATCAGTTCGCCATCGACTCGCCTGGTGTCAATCTTATTTTCTATAAATACCACTGCCATGGGCTTACCAAGATTATCACGGGTATTATCCCCCATCTTACGTGCGCCCTTGCTGTCAAGTGAAACAAACACGGCCGCCTGTCCACTTTGATCAATGCCTGAGGCTGCATCAGTGATCTGGTCACCAGTGACGACGATGCGCTTCTTCAGTAGAATAGGACTGCCATTACGCTCTTTATATAAGCGCGTTCCAACTGGCGGGCGCCCTGCAAGTGCCGCCTGTACATCACCATTCTCCACCGCCATTCTAAACTCAAGGGTAGCGGTCGCACCCAGGATCTCCTTGGCACGCGCAGTATCCTGAATACCTGGCAGCTGTACTACTATGCGATCTTCACCCTGTTGCTGTACCACCGGCTCAGCAACACCCAGCTCATTAACACGATTACGCAACGTGATTACATTCTGCTGTAGCGCCATTTTCTTGGTTTCACGAATTTCCTGGTCACTTATTTTAGCAACAAGAAAGACATCGTCACCGCGATCTTCTTCTGCAAGCAACAGACGAGGAAATTCCTTGCGTATAAGACTTCGTCCCGTGTCACGATCCGCAACATCACGAAATTTAACCTCAACAGCATTGCCACTGGCGGCCCTGGTAATGGTTAAATAACGCACTTTTTCATTACGTAAAATAGAGCGTAGGTCGCTAACATAACGTTCCCCAGCCTGTCGTAGTGCGGTCACCATATCCACTTCCATTAGAAAGTGAACACCCCCGCGTAGATCAAGCCCGAGATACATCGGCGCGGCATTAAAGAAAGCTAGCCAGGCTGGTGTTGCTGGTGTCAAATTAAGTGCGGAGACATAGTTGTCACCCATTTTTTCGTCGATAAGATCTTTAGCGCGTAGCTGATCCTGGGTATTGTTGAAGCGAATCAACATACCACGTTCTATCTGCTCAAAGGACTTAAAGGGTATCGACTCACCTTTTAACAGGTCTGTTACACGAGTTCGAGTCTCTTCTCCTATGGGCGCGCCTCGCAAAGGCGACACCTGCACCGCAGGGTCATCACCATAGAGATTCGGGAGTGCATAGAGAACGCCTGTCAGGATCACTGCTGCGATCAGGACATATTTCCAAACGGGATATTGATTCATCGTTGACCAGCCTTTACTTGCTACAGTACCTAGTTATGCCTTCCCTTTAATCGTGCCTTTGGGCATCAATGATGAGACGGCACTACGCTGTACCTTAATCTCCAGTCCATTGGCAATATCCAGTCCAATAAAACTTTCATCCACGCTGGTGATCTTGCCGAGTACGCCGCCCGAAGTAACCACTTCATCGCCCTTAGCGAGCGCTGCAACCATCGTGCGATGCTCTTTACTGCGCTTGATCTGAGGCCTCAGCAGCAAAAAGTAAAAAATAATAAAAATCAATATCAATGGCAGCAGGCCCATCAGCTCCGAACCACCCGCAGGCGCCGCAGCACCCTCAGCCCATGCATCATTAATAAAAAAGCTCATTTTTCCCTCTCCTATCAAAACCAATAATTCAACAGCGCAGCATTATGACACAGGCGGCACTGCTTGCGCGCGTTTTGCATAAAATTCCGTAACAAATTGTTCCAGTCCACCCGCCTCAATCGCACCCCGCAAACCCGCCATAACCGTTTGATAGTAAAAAAGGTTATGAATAGAATTGAGCGTCGCACCCAACATTTCATTGGTCGCCGCAAGATGTCGCAAGTAGGCGCGACTATAATTTTTACAGGTATAGCAA
>CALZMY010000227.1 GCA_945788675.1 uncultured Gammaproteobacteria bacterium
ACAACGGAAAATTGACTTTTAACTGACGCGCATAATCATCTGCCGCCTTAACATCGCCTAATTCACGTTCGATCCTCACACCAAGCCACAGTGTTTCAGCTGTGTGTGCAGAGACTTCAACAAAGCGCTGAAAGAATGCCCTGGCACGAAAATATTTCCCCTCATCAAAACTAATACGCGCCATTTGGTAGAGCGTCACAGGCATGCGCGGATTGGCTTCCAACACGATTCGAAAATATTTCTCTGCCTTTATCCGGTCAGGTTTTCGCATCATGCATTGCGCGAGGTTTTCATAAAACTCGTAACGCGCCTTAGTCACCGGTGCGGTCTGAACCGCCATCAAAAAGCTTTTTTCTGCAGCCGCATAATCCTTTTGATCACAAAGAAAAACACCATAATTATTTTGTAGCGAATAGTCTTTGGGAGTCAACTTCAAGGCTGCCTCATAATGCGTTCCAGCATCCTCCAGAGAACCAAGCTGTCGATAGAGCTCTGCAATATAGTGATGGGCCGCCGCCTGATCTGGGTCTTGTTCAAGCGACCGCTGTAACTTCTCCAGCGCTGTTTCATAGTCCCCTTGCTGCATATAGGCAAGCCCCAGGCGCGCATTGATTGATGCCGCACTCTCGCTATCTGATTTTTTCCTCACTGCATCTGAGGTACAGGCTACTAACATCAGCAGCATCGTGATAGAGATTATCGTGCGACACAGTCTTTTTATGCTCACTAGCCCACCTGCTTGATTACGCCAAAGCTAGCGCTTCGTCGTGTGCGATCCTGTACCTTGCCCACCAGCTGACCACAGGCGGCATCGATATCTTCACCGCGTGTTTTGCGCCGAATCGTCACCAGACCTGCATTAATCAGCGTTTCCTGAAAACAATCAATCACCTCTCGACTGGATGACTGATAGTCAGTACCAGGAAAGGGATTAAATGGAATCAGGTTAACCTTGGATGGAATACCTTCAAGTAATTTAACCAGTTTTTTTGCTTCGGCAACACTATCATTAATGCCTTCAAGCATCACATATTCGAAGGTCACCTTGCGGTGTGGCTTATCTGCGATATAACGCCGACACGCCTCGAGCAATTCCTTGATGGGGTATTTTTTGTTGATGGGCACAATTTCATTACGCAGTTCATCATTGGTGGCATGCAGTGAGACGGCAAGACTGACATCAGAGACTTCGCGTAATTGATCTAACGCGGGGACAACGCCCGCAGTACTTAACGTAATGCGACGCTTGGAAAGCCCGAAGGCCAGATCGTCCATCATCAGATCCATCGCGCTAACCACGTTTTCAAAATTCAGTAATGGCTCGCCCATCCCCATCATCACCACGTTGGTGATGGCACGACCATCTTTCACCCCACCACCCAATGTACGGGAAGCAATGCGCACTTGCGAGATAATTTCGTGAACTTCAAGGTTGCGATTAAAGCCCTGGCGCGCAGTGGAGCAGAAACTACATTTAAGCGCACAACCGACCTGAGATGAAACACACAAGGTGCCGCGATCTCCTTCGGGAATATAGACAGTCTCAATACAGTTACCATCGGCGAGTTGCAGTAACCATTTTACCGTACCATCTTTTGAGGGCTGCTCGTAAACCACCTCTGGCATCACGATCTCGCACTCTTCTTTCAATTTTGTCCGCAGCGCTTTACCGAGATTGGTCATGGTGTCGATGTCATCGACACCATGTTGATAGAGCCATTTCAGTAGTTGAGAAGCACGAAAGGCCTTCTCGCCCCTGTCGGCGAAGAAGGCCTTCATTGCCTGCTGATCGAGATTCAGCAGATTAACTTTGGATTGTGTCTCCAAACTATCATTGCCCAAATGTGTTAGCGGATGCGTGCACAGAGCTCGTTTGGCTCGAAGAAAAACGCGACCTCATTCTGCGCGGTATCAGCCGCATCAGAGCCATGAACCGCATTTTCATCGATGCTACTGGCGAAGCGTGCGCGGATAGTGCCTTCAGCCGCTTCAGCAGGATTGGTCGCACCCATCAGATCACGATGCTTGAGAATCGCATTTTCACCTTCCAGCACCTGAACGATCACAGGACCAGAGATCATAAAGCTCACCAGGTCATTAAAGAAAGGACGCTCTTTATGTACCGCGTAAAAGCCTTCTGCCTGCTCACGCGTCAGCTGCATCATTTTGGCGGCAACGATTTTCAGACCACCCTTTTCAAAACAGCTATAGATCTCGCCAATGTGATTCTTGGCAACTGCATCAGGTTTAATAATGGATAAGGTACGCTCGATGGACATTAAGTGATTACTCCGCGATATGCTCTAAATAACAGCAAACCCGCACAAGGCGGGTTTGCATAACCGAATTCAATAAGCATTTTAACGCCTTAGCCAAAATCAAGCAATCACGCAAGCGTTAAATGGCAATACCCGCTACTCGCGCTCTTCGATCCACGCCATCTGGATCGCCTCCAGCACCCGCTCACCGCAGTGGGCCGGATCGTCATCAAACTCTTCAAGTGCCTGAACCCAGTCGGAAAGGTCGACAAATCGTACCGTCAGAGGATCAACATCCGGGTGCTTTTCATCCAGCGCAATGGCGATTTCGAGGGAGTCTGTCCATTTCAGTTCCATGCAATTTGCTCCTTTAACGGGCGGAATTAATGCTGTTCTGAGACCATATTGATAGTGTATTTCGGAATCTCGACCACCAGGTCCGTATCCGCCACAATCGTCTGACAGCTAAGGCGCGAATCGGGATCAAGCCCCCACGCCTTGTCGAGCATATCATCCTCAAGCTCTTCAGCCTCATTCAAGGATTCTCCGCCTTCACGTACATAGACATGGCAGGTGGTACAGGCGCAGGACATCTCACAGGCGTGCTCAATCGAAATATCATTTGCGAGCGCGATATCACAGATGGTCTTGCCGGCTTCAGCCTCGATCACCGCCCCTTCCGGGCATAACACTTCATGTGGTAAAAAAATCAGTTTTGGCATTGTTACATTCCGCTTTAACAGGTGATTAATCGATTATCTGGTCGAGAAGCTTGCCCGACAGCGCTTCATTAATATGTACATCCATACGGCGCGCTGCAAAGTCAGCGGTGGCACGCTCCAGCTTGTCATGCGCCGCCTTGATCGTCGCAATATCCTTACCCTGCTGCTGTGCATCCTTCAAGGATAGTAATGCCGCCTTGATTGAAACACACTCTTGTTTTGTCAACATACCCTCACCATCCATACCAAGGGCCGCTTCAACCGCTTCAATGAGGCGCGCAGAATCAACTAGCTGCTCATGCAGACGTCGTTTTTTAACGTCCTCTGCCGCATGAAGTAATGAATCGGACAGCATCTTCTCCACTTCACCCTCAGTCAGCCCATACGACGGCTTAATCTCAATACTACTCTCAATACCGCTGGTTAACTCCTGCGCCGAGACACTTAAGAGCCCGTCCGCATCGACCTGAAAGGTCACGCGAATACGCGCCGCACCGGCATTCATCGGCGGGATACCACGCAGCTCAAAACGCGCCAATGAGCGGCAATCCGCCACAAGTTCACGCTCGCCCTGCAACACATGAATCGACATCGCGGTCTGCCCATCTTTGAAGGTAGTAAATTCCTGCGCACGTACCACCGGAATCGTGGTGTTACGCGGCACCAGCTTTTCAACCAGCCCACCCATCGTCTCCAGCCCAAGTGACAGCGGAATCACATCCAGTAACAACATCTCATCGCCCGGCTTGTTACCCACCAGAATATCGGCCTGAATCGCAGCGCCCACGGCGACCACTTTATCTGGATCGATATCGATCATCGGCTCGCGCCCAAAGAACTCACCAACACATTGGCGAACACGTGGAATTCGGGTTGAGCCGCCGACCATCACTACATCCTGAATATCGGCAGCAGTCAATCCGGCATCACGCAGCGCACGCCGACAGGGGCGTAATGTGCGCTGAATCAGCGGTTCGATTAAATCCTCGAATTCGGCCCGGCTAAGGGAGCCCTGCCATTGACTGCCACCGGCACCCTCAACAGAAAGCGTTACGACATCCGCAGTGGTCAACGCCTCTTTCGCTCGATTGGCTTCGCCAATAACACGACGCAGCTGACTATGTTCGATGTCATCGCCGAGAGCCGCCTCGCGCATGATCCACTCGGCAATCAACCGATCAACATCATCGCCGCCCAGTGCAGAGTCACCCGCGGTGGACATCACCTCAAACACACCGCGACTAAAGCGTAGAATCGAGACATCAAAGGTACCACCACCAAAATCATAGACGACGTGAACACCCTCGGAGCCACTATCAAGTCCGTAAGCCACCGCCGCTGCCGTCGGTTCGTTTAACAGGCGCAACACCTTAAGTCCGGCAAGCCGTGCAGCGTCCTTCGTTGCCTGACGCTGTGCGTCATCGAAATAAGCCGGTACTGTGATCACGACACCATCAAGCTCACCACCGAGATCACCCTCTGCCAGTTGCTTCAGCGCCTTAAGAATATCGGCAGATACTGTTACCGGACTGATATCACCGGCAACGGTGCGAATGGATGGCATACCACTATCAGATTTAGAAAAATTGTAAGGCAGCCTGTTGGCAGTGGTCTCAATATCCGCCACACCACGCCCCAACAGACGCTTGGCCGACGCCACAGTATTCAACGGATCCTGATAGGCGGCATCTTTTGCCGCCAGCCCAACCACTGGCGGCTTATCCACAAAATAACGCACCACTGAGGGACAGTGATGATTTCCCTGCGCATCAATTATTGTCTCTGCACGGCCATCACGCACGGTTGCCACCAACGAATTGGTGGTACCAAGGTCGATGCCCACTGCGAGGTGATGTTGACGCTGGACCTGCGCCTCCCCCGGTTCACTTATCTGAAACAACACCATAATCTAATCAATATTCCTTTGCGTCACACCGACCTTTTTTAGTCGAGCGCATCTTCAATCTCATCCAGTTCATCATACAAACGAGAGATAAACTGCATCTCATCATATAGTCGATGCGCCTTATCCAGAGAATCAGGACTCTCCTCCTGAAAGGCATCCTGCAATGCAAGCTGTATCCCAGCGAGGCGGCTTTGCAATTCTCCGCCTAACTTCAGTAATTCACGCTCAATATCAGCACTATGGCGAACCTCTTCCAGGCGTTCACGCAACTCAATCTGTTCAGTGAGAAATGCTATATCCTTGCTAGTAACCGAGTCATCAATATCCACACCACGTAGCTGCAATAGATATCTGGCGCGGGCTAGCGGTGCCTTTAGTATCTGGTAGGCCTCGTTAGTCAACGCCGTCAGCTGTACCGAAACTCGGCGTTCTTTTTCAGTGGCATTAACAAAGCGGTCAGGATGGATCATCCCCTGCATTTCACGATAGCGCTGCGTCAAAACCTCATAATCAAGATCATAAGCAACAGGCAGATTAAACAATGCAAAGTAATCTTTGGAGAAAATTGATCCCATGACGGGCTAAAACCTGCTTTTTTACAATCTTAAATCAGACCGTGAAGCTCTCACCACAACCACAGGTGTCCGCTACGTTAGGATTATTAAATTTAAAACCTTCGTTTAGCCCTTCGCGGGTATAATCAAGCTCGGTTCCATCAAGATAGAGAAGACTCTTAGGATCAACAATAACCTTTACGCCGTAATTCTCGATCACGACATCGTCTTTTTCTATCTCGTCCGCGACTTCAAATACATAGGCGTACCCTGAACAGCCAGATGTCTTGACGCCGAGGCGCAAGCCTATTCCCTTACCACGCGCCTCAAGGTAGCCGTTAATATGCTTAGCCGCAGACTCTGTTAACGTAATTCCCATAACTCTCTTCTCATCTCAAACAATGTTACCACACCGCGATTAACTGCCTTCTGCAACAACACCTTTTTTACTATTATAATCTTCAACTGCGGCTTTGATAGCATCTTCCGCCAGCACAGAACAGTGAACCTTAACCGGTGGCAGTGCCAGCTCCTCAGCGATCTCAGTATTTTTGATCTCACTTGCCTGCGCCAGCGTTTTGCCTTTAACCCACTCCGTCAGCAAGGAACTGGATGCAATCGCAGAACCACAACCGTAGGTCTTGAACTTGGCATCTTCAATCACACCTTCATCGCTGACCTTAATCTGCAACTTCATCACATCGCCACACGCAGGGGCGCCCACCATGCCAGTACCCACTGCATTATCGTCTTTATCAAAAGAACCCACATTACGTGGATTCTCGTAGTGGTCCAGAACTTTATCACTATATGCCATTTTATATTCTCCTAACCAGCTTAATGTGCTGCCCACTGTACCTTTGACAGGTCAACACCATCTTTATACATCTCCCACAATGGCGAGAGTTCCCTGAGCTTCTCTACCTTCTGTCGCACCAGCTCAATGGTGTAATCCACATCCGCTTCAGTGGTAAAACGACCCAATGAAAAACGTATCGAGCTATGCGCCAGCTCATCTTCTCGCCCCAGCGCACGTAATACGTAAGAGGGCTCAAGGCTCGCCGAGGTACAGGCGGAACCGGAAGAGACTGCAATATCCTTCAGCGCCATGATCAGCGATTCACCCTCAACAAAATTAAAACTGATATTAAGGATACCTGGCACATGATGAGAAAGATCACCATTGACATAGATCTCTTCCATATCGCTGAAACCATTCAGCAGTCGCTCGCGTAGTGCCAAAAGGCGCGCCGATTCATCCGCCATCTCTTCCTTTGCAATCCGAAACGCCTCGCCCATGCCCACAATTTGATGCACTGCCAGCGTGCCGGAGCGCATGCCACGCTCATGACCCCCACCATGCATCTGCGCCTCGATGCGAATACGTGGCTTACGGCGAACATACAGTGCGCCAATGCCTTTAGGACCATAAGTTTTATGACCGGAGAAAGACATCAAATCGACCTTCATTTTCTCCAGGTCGATCTCAACCTTGCCGGCGCTCTGTGCCGCATCACAATGAAAAACAACACCCTTGCTACGCGCCAGCTCGCCAATCGCCGCGACATCCTGCACGACACCTGTCTCATTATTCACATGCATAATCGAGATCAGAATTGTGTCGTCACGAATGGCATCTTCCAGTGCTTTCATATCGAGGAGACCACTGTTTTCAACTTCTAAATAGGTCACCTCATACCCTTCACGCTCCAGTTGGCGACAGGTATCAAGTACTGCCTTGTGCTCAGTCTTACAGGTAATTATGTGCTTGCCTTTTTTCTGATAAAAGTGGGCAACCCCCTTAATCGCAAGATTATCTGACTCAGTGGCACCTGAGGTCCAGACAATCTCTCTGGGATCAGCATTAACCAGCGCAGCGACATATTCACGCGCCTGTTTGACGTCCTCATCCGCCTTCCAGCCAAACACGTGCGAACGTGAAGCAGGATTGCCGAAGTCACCATCCATTGTCAGACATGCCATCATCTTCTCGGCCACTCGTGGATCTGCCGGCGTCGTCGCAGCATAATCCAGATATACAGGCACTTTTTCTTTATTACTCATATCTTCTCAGTCATTCCTTAAACAAACATTCAGACTCAAGGCTGAAACACCTATCACGCCCAGACACTATTCAACTTCAATAAACTTTCGATCTGTCGCTGTAACGACGAAATCAGCAGATCGACCTCTTCAACAGTGTTGCCACTACCAAAACTAACCCGCACCGCACCATGCGCCAAACCCTCTTCCACGCCCATCGCCTGCAACACATGGCTAGGTTCACCACTACCACTTGCACAGGCAGAACCACTTGAAACCGCAATACCATCACGATCCAGGCTCATCAACAGGGTTGCCCCTTCAATCCCTTGCACCGCAAAGAAAATGGTATTGGGCAAACGTTTTGCCTGCTGCGAAAAAATCACCACCTCCGGTATCTTCTGCAACGCTTGTTCTGCATGTCTGCGCAATTGACCACAATGATCTATTCGCAGGCTCAGTTCTGTTTGCAATATCTCCGCAGCCGCACCAAAACCAACTATGCCGGGGAGGTTTTCAGTACCGGCTCGCAACCCCGCTTCATGGCCACCACCATGCAACATAGGCTGCAGCGCCAACCCTTTATCCATCACCAGCGCGCCGATTCCTTTCGGGCCATATATTTTGTGTGCTGAGATGCTCATTGCTGCAACACCCAACGTCTCAAAATCCACCGGCATTTTACCCAGCGCCTGTACGGCATCGGTATGCATCACCACACCGTGACTCCTTGCCACCTCACTCAACCGGGCGATCTCCTGCACCACACCAGTCTCATTATTCGCTAGCATCACTGATGCCAAAGAGGTTTTGCCTTCATTCAGGGCCTGCTCAAACATTGCAGCTTTCACAACACCTCTGTCATCCACATCCGCAACGGCAAGCTCATAACCTGTTAATTCGAGTGCATATGCGGACTGCAAAACCGACGAGTGCTCCACTGCACTGACAACTAACCCGCTTCCCGCGTCGGCCAGCGCCATCACACCCTTCAATGCAAGATTATTGGCCTCAGTACCACCACTGGTAAAAACAACCTGCGAGGGCTGCACCCCCACCAACATAGCAACCTGCTCTCTTGCGCGTTGCAATGCCCGTTGCGATTCACGCCCTGGTCGATGACCACTTGAAGGGTTACCATAACAGTCCTGCAAATAAGGCAACATGGCCTCAAGCACTCGACCGTCAACTGGGGTTGTTGCATTATGATCCAGATAAATGGACATCACCCCTAATTAGCCATCATCCAAAGCAGCTTAGCTCGCGCCTCCACCCGCAACAGTAGCAAATGTTGCGCTCTGACTCTGCTTCTGCAGGCTGTCCTGACGCGCAGCAATATCTTTAACTGCATTGCGTTCGACCAACTGCCCCAGACTGATGTTTTCCAGGAATTCATACAGCTGACGGCTCAGATCAGACCACAACTCGTGCGTCAGACATGGCTTACCATCCTGGCAATTGCCCATACCACCACAACGGGTCGCATCGACCTTCTCATCGATTGCGGTAACAACATCCGCCACTGCAATTTCAGTCGACGCTCTGCTTAATCGGTAACCACCACCTGGACCACGCGCACTATCAACCAGCCCCTGTTTGCGCAACTTGGCAAACAACTGCTCGAGATAAGAAAGGGAAATTCCCTGGCGCTGTGAAATATCAGCCAGTGGCACCGGGCCTTCCTGTGCATGTAACGCCAGATCAAGCATCGCGGTGACTGCGTAGCGCCCTTTTGTTGTCAATTTCATATCGATCTACCTTTGTAATTGTAAGGTAATAAGCATTCTACATTGTTGATTGTTTTAGTCAAGATTTATTTGGCTGCTCAGAATCATCCTCACCCCCCTTCCGAGAACTTGAAGAGCCATCTCTTTTTCCTTCAGAATCAATATTATAAAGATCAAGCTCAGGCAACGGTGAGGCGTCAACATCAGCACCCAGCTGTTTAAGTGCCGCATTGACCTCCTCTAATTTCCCATCCATGGCATGGATATGATCCAGCATGCAATTTACCGCATTGGACACAGGGTCAGTCGCGTCCTGCGACACCCCATAGGCGTCAAAACCAATTTTTTTAGCGAACTCACGGCGCTTTTTGACATCAGCATCTTTACTATTGCGTGCGACATGCCCCGGCACCCCGATCATCGTCGCGCCAGCAGGCACATCTTTGGAGACCACCGCATTGGAACCGATACGCGCACCGTCGTTGACAGTGATCGGTCCAAGCACCTTGGCACCCGCGCCGACAACCACATTATTGGCCAAAGTAGGATGACGCTTGCCCTTATTCCAGCTGGTACCACCTAACGTCACTCCATGATAGAGCGTGCAGTCATCACCAATCTCGGCAGTTTCACCGATCACTACCCCCATGCCGTGGTCGATGAAAAAACGCCGCCCGATCTTCGCCGCCGGATGGATTTCGACCCCGGTTAACCAACGTGCAACGGTCGAAAGCATCCGCGCCAACCAGGTCAGACCGAAACTCCACAACCAATGACTGCAGCGATGAAACATCACAGCATGCACCCCAGGATAAGTAGTCAACACCTCAAACGTGTTGCGCGCAGCAGGGTCCCGTTCAAAAACACATTTAATATCTTCTCGCACACGATCAAACATGGTTATTCCTGATAAAATTTGGCCTAATTAGAACGCTAACAAGAGTCTAACACAGCACTTGAAGACGGCCGAAAAAAACGTCTATTTTTAAGGCCTTAAGCAAGACATTAATAATTACCCACATCCTGAATCAACGACGCGTTTGCACCGCCGTGAGGATGCCACGCAAGATATTCAACTCCTGTTTTTCCAGTCGTGTACGATTATAGAGACGCCGTAGCCGACGCATCAGATGCTTAGGCTGCGCAGGATCGAGAAACTCACTCTCGACCATCACCGCCTCTAAATGCGCATAAAACTGCTCAAGCTCTCCCATCGTTGCCAGATCAGCCCCATCAACCTGCGACTTCTCTGCCTCAGCGCCATTTTGCATTGTCATCCGTAACTCATACGCAATGACCTGTATCGCCGCCGCAATATTCAGCGAGGGGTAATCGGGATTGGTCGGAATATTCACCAGATAGTGACAACGGCTCAGCTCTGCATTGGTCAAACCCGCATGCTCACGCCCAAAGACCAGCGCCACGGGGTCATTGCCACACCCCGACATCACCTGCGCTGCACACTGCCGTGGATCAAGCTGCGGCCAGCTGATACTTCGCAGACGCGCACTGGCACCAATCACCAGCGAACATTCCGCTAACGCCTCATCCAACGTTGCACATACCACTGCCTGTGCCAGCAGGTCATCCGCGCCGGAGGCCCTTGAGGTCGCCTCAGCGCTGGGATAAATCTTCGGCTCCACAAGATAAAGCTTCTGTAACCCCATGTTTTTCATAGCACGTGCCGCTGCCCCGATATTCCCAGGATGCGAGGTGCTGACCATCACAATGCGTATATTTTCAAACATCGCGCCACCATACAGCGTGCCTGCAACTCCAATCAAGTGGATTTTACAACGTAAATTCGACGTAAATCAGGCTCACGGAATACCACCCTCAGGGTAATCTCTGATATTCTTAGCCCCCGAAGAAATTTGCCATCCTTAAAGTGACCACTCCAGCATGCATCCAACTCTGAACATCGCCGTACGCGCCGCACGTAGTGCAGGCAACATCATCATGCGCAACATTGACCGCATCGACACTCTCAATGTCACCTCCAAGGGGCAAAACGATTTTGTCAGTGATGTCGACCGCCAGGCAGAGGCCGAAATCGTTTCCACACTGCGCAAGGCTTTCCCAGAACACGGTATCTATGCCGAAGAAGGGAGCATGCACAAGGGGGACGAATATCGCTGGATCATCGACCCACTCGATGGCACCACTAATTACCTGCACGGTTTCCCTCAATTTTCTGTATCGATTGCATTGCAACACAACAATCAGATAGAACAAGCCGTGGTCTATGACCCGCTGCACCAGGAACTGTTCACTGCAACTCGCGGCGGTGGCGCCTTCCTCAACGATAAGCGCATCCGTGTCAGCAATGCCAAAGGACTCCAGGGTTCACTACTTGGCACCGGCTTTCCGTTTCGCCATCCACAATATCTCGATGCTTATCTGGAGACATTCAAGGTGTTTCACTTACAGACCGCCGGCATCCGCCGCGCAGGTTCAGCCGCACTCGATCTCGCCTACGTTGCCAGCGGCCGGCTTGACGGTTTTTGGGAAATCGCGCTGAAACCGTGGGACATGGCTGCGGGCATCCTGCTGGTACAAGAAGCCGGTGGACTGGTTGGCGATTTCAGCGGTGGCCACGACTTTCTCGAAACAGGTAACCTAGTCGCGGGTAACCCAAAGATTTTCAAAGCAATCCTTCAAGGCATCCAGCCCCACCTGACAGATGAGCTAAAAAAATAATACGATTCCCAGGATCTTCCCTTAAGTTCCCACCCCCATAACCGACATATGGGGTAACGAAGGAGAGGATATGACCCGTTACAAAACACACCTGATTGCTGTCAAAAAATTCAACAACAAAGAAAAAATGATCATGCGAGACATTCGAGATGCGATGGAATATCTCGTCATCATAATGTCTCATCACAACGCAACCGCAAGCAATGACACCTTAACCATGACGCCCTCCAAAAGCGCCCCCCGTCACAATCAATCTCCAGCAACCCACTTTTATTGTTACGACGCAAAAGTGACCCCCTTCCCGCAAAACCGTACCCACAACTAAATCATCCTAAGGAACCTCTGATTAATTGTCAGACGACCGAAGGAAGTGCCGTGGTACGAGGAACGAAGTGACGAAGCAATCTCCTAACTTGATGAATCTTATAGTGCTGAGATTGCCGCCCTAAAGGATTTGGACTTCCAGTCCGTCACGCTTCGCTCGCAATGACACATGACGTAATTAATCAGAGGTTCCCTAAAGATGCAAAACCAATCAACAGGCGACACAAGTTTATGGAAATATTGCTTTCGCCCGCTTTTTAGGTAATCTCTGATCAGACGAATAACTCACTGCCACACACGATCAGGCACCACATAACAAGGACTTTTCGCTTGAGAGTATCCGAAGAGTCATTTTTCGGAACGTCACTTCATTAGGGGTATGCTCAGTTAGCAGAATAATTGAGCATACCCCTAGACAACACACACCCAATGACGCAAAAATAACCCAGCGAAATCCAAACAGGGACAAGAGACAGACAATGACAGCACCGCTATTACCTCTGATCACGGAAGCAGAAGAACTTGAAGCGAAGATCGATGAAGAAAATCTCGTCATCATCGATCTATCCCGCGCACCCATCTATGCGCGCAATCACATTCCTGATGCGGTACATATCGAATACTCGCAGATCATCACCAGCAAACCACCCGTCATGGGACTGTTACCCGCTGCCGAAGTGCTCAGTGAAGTCCTCTCCACCGCAGGCATCACCCCAGAGAGCCACGTCGTCGCCTATGATGATGAAGGCGGCGCCAAGGCGTGTCGTCTGTTATGGACACTGGATGTCGCTGGCCATAAGAATTTCTCATTACTCAATGGCGGCTTGCAGGCGTGGATCAACGAGAACCACGCCGTTAGCGAGGGCATAGAGAGCGCCTCTCGATCAGAATACAAGGTGACCTATACCACAAACGGCATCATAGACAAGGCAGAGATCCTCGCCAAACTCGACGATCCCAACGTCGCACTGCTCGATGTACGCTCACCAGGCGAATATGCGGGCACCGACAAACGTGCGCTCAGAGGTGGCCACATCCCCGGCGCCGTCAATCTCGAATGGATTCATGCCATTGATCAACAATACAATCTGCGCCTCAAAACGCCCAACGAACTGCAACTGCTCTACATCCCACTCGATGTGATGCCGGACAAAGAGGTGATCGTCTACTGCCACAGCCACCACCGTTCGGCACACAGCTATATCGTGTTGAAATCATTGGGCTATAAAAACATCAAGGGCTACCCGGGCTCATGGTCAGACTGGGGCAACGACCCCGACCTCCCGATCGAAGTTTGAACTCGGATAGACAAACCAGCCACCAAACCGTAATATTTTCAGTCGTGCCGGACGCTACCTGAAATAAGCGGTCCGGCGTGAGGTTATTTAAGCAGCCGCTATTTTTCGCCAGCAAAAAAAAGAACGAGCCTAGTCATCAGTACCGCCACCAAAAAAATCGAAAAATCAGCGCCCAAACACACCCCGATGATGCAGCAGTACCTGCGTATCAAGGCAGAACACCCCGACATGATGGTGTTCTATCGCATGGGTGATTTCTACGAACTCTTTTTTGATGACGCACGCAAGGCGTCGCGCAT
>CALZMY010000228.1 GCA_945788675.1 uncultured Gammaproteobacteria bacterium
CCCATCAAGGTAGTAAAGATCTCATCAGCAGCAACCACATCTTCAATTTTCACTTGCAGCAGTCGTCGTGTATTTGAGTCCATCGTGGTTTCCCATAACTGGTCGGGATTCATCTCACCCAATCCCTTATAACGCTGAATCTGTTGCCCACGTTTCGCATCGGCCATTAGCCATTGATAAACCTCTTTAAAACTACTTACTTCTTGTTGTCGCTCGCCACGACAAACAGTGGCCCCGTCACCAATCAGGCCAATCAATTTTTCACCAAGCTCTGCCATCATACGGTACTCAGCTGAATCAAAAAATTCGCTATTGAGCGTACGTACGGTCTCAACCCCATGAATATACTCGCTAATATCGCCCTTCCAGGATAAGTCATCATCATCCTGATTGAGCGTAATCTCATAACGTGCAGTGGTATCATCGCTATTATTGAGCTGTGACGAAAGCTCATCAAACCAACGCTTGACCGCTTCATTATCTAACAGCGTTTCACCTTGCAATGGTTCCATATAGATAATTTTTTCCAGTACATTGGCACTGATTCGTTTTGACATACGCTGGATGGTATTCAGCACAGACATGTAACGTTGCGCTAAGTCAGCCAGTGCCGCCTCACTGATGGGTGGTACACCCTCTGCAACAGAAAACTTTGCTCCATCAAGTGCTATTTGTAGCAGGTAGCTATTTAACTCATTATCATCTTTGACATAGCGTTCCTGTTTTCCCTTCTTAACCTTGTATAGCGGCGGTTGAGCGATGTAGACATGTCCCCGCTCAATCAATTCAATCATCTGACGATAAAAGAAAGTCAATATAAGGGTTCTAATATGTGAGCCATCGACGTCGGCATCGGTCATTATTATGACGCGGTGATAGCGTAATTTATCCGGAAAATATTCTTCACGACCAATACCACAGCCCAATGCAGTAATCAGCGTACCAATTTCAACCGATGATAAGACTTTATCAAATCTGGCTTTTTCTACATTGAGGATTTTACCCTTGAGCGGCAGGATCGCCTGATTTCTGCGATCCCGACCTTGTTTAGCGGAACCACCCGCGGAATCACCCTCCACCAGGAACAATTCAGAAAGTGCTGGATCTTTTTCCTGACAATCAGCCAGTTTACCCGGCAAACCGGCTATATCAAGCACCCCTTTACGACGCGTCATCTCGCGTGCCTTACGTGCTGCTTCGCGAGCACGTGCAGCATCGACAACCTTAGCGATGATCGCCTTGGCCTCAGCCGGATTTTCCAGCAAAAAATCCTGCAACTTCGATGAAACAACCGCCTCGACAATTGGTCTCACTTCAGAAGAAACCAGCTTTTCTTTTGTCTGCGATGAAAATTTGGGATCAGGTACTTTCACCGACAATACGGCGGTGAGTCCTTCTCTTGAGTCATCGCCGGTGGTTGAAACCTTTGCATTCTTTGCCATCCCACCATTTTCGATGTAACTATTAATGGTCCGAGTCAGTGCTGCACGAAAACCTGCTAAGTGTGTTCCACCGTCATTTTGAGGGATATTGTTGGTAAAACAGAAAACATTTTCCTGATAAGAATCATTCCATTGCATCGCGACTTCAACAACAACATCATCTTTTTCAATGCTAAAATAGTTTACGATTTTATGCAGCGGTGTTTTATTTTTATTTAAATGCTCTACAAAAGCCTGTATGCCACCTTCATATTCAAAAATATCATGTTTATCTGCGGCTTCATCGCTTAATTTGATACAAACGCCACGATTTAGAAATGAAAGTTCACGTAATCGCTTTGACAATATGTCGTAGTGAAAATCAACCGTACCGAAAATGTCTGTGCTAGGTTTAAAGCGAACTTCCGTGCCGGTTTGCTCCGTCTCACCAATAGCACTTAGCGGCGCGGCAGGATTTCCCATACGATATTCTTGCTGATAAATTTCACCATTACGACGGATAGTCAGACGCAACTCTTCAGACAACGCATTGACTACCGAGACACCAACACCGTGCAAGCCACCTGAGACCTTATAAGTATTATCATCAAACTTACCCCCAGCATGCAGCACCGTCATAATCACTTCTGCGGCAGATATACCCTCTTCTTCATGAATATCAACAGGAATACCTCTACCATTATCTGAAACAGTGACAGAACCATTGCTATGAATAGTGACTTCAATCGCAGAACAAAATCCAGCGAGCGCTTCATCAATCGCATTATCAACCACCTCAAATACCATATGGTGCAGACCAGTGCCATCATCGGTATCGCCGATATACATGCCAGGACGTTTACGTACAGCATCAAGGCCTTTTAACACTTTGATTCTAGAAGAATCATAATTCTGCTCGTTGCTCATTTTCAGGCGTCGTCCAAAAAAGAAAACATTATACCACCTCTGTAACCTTGCCACGTTTCACGTGGAACATCTTTGTTTCAGGAAACAGCGAGGTGTCTAATAACGATATATCAGGCGTAGTAACAAAGATTTGCGCCTCTAATCCATTGAGTACTTCCATCAGTCGATCAATGTGTTCGTTATCTAATTCTGCAGCGACATCATCGATTAAAAACAGTGATGCCAGGCTAGTTATCTTAGAAAACAGAGCCGCTTGTGCAATATATAGCGAGCACACCAGGAGTTTTTGTTGGCCTCGCGAAATATATTCATGCAGCGGTACCCCATTCAGCTTAAAGGTAATGTCCGCGCGATGTGGACCTTTCTGCGTATATCCCAGAAGTTGATCACGCGTCATGGAAGCGCTTAAAGTTGAAAGGTAGTCTTCTTTATCACTCCAGCCGCGTTTATATTCAATCGTAATATCACCATCGAGAGTGAGTAGTTCAGTTGCATAGTGATTAAACAGAGGAATGAAAGCGTCTAAATATTTACGGCGATAACGATCGATTAAAATAGCACTTTGATTAAGTTCTAAATTCCAATGATCAAGAGACGTAGAACCATTGCGCTGGGTTAACGCAGCGTTTCGTTGTTTTAGTGCCCGTGAAAAATGTTGCCAGGTAGATAAAAAGTTTTGTTCCACGTGGAACACGCCCCAATCAACAAATGCCCGCCTATATTTAGGACTTTGTGTAAAGACACGTTGACTCTCCTGATGAATAACGACGACGGGTAAATAATTAGCTAATTCAGAGGCCCTCTGTAACCGCTTACCTTCTGCCTTAATGATATTTTTTCCATCACGATGCTCTAGTCCAACAGATATTAAGCGATTATCATTATCTGATAACTTAGCGTAAGCGCCCATCCAGTCACAACCTTGTGTGGGCAGATTAGAGAAACGGTGAGTACGGAATGATTTTCCGCAAGAGAGTAGATAAATCGACTCCAGAAGGCTGGTTTTACCACTGCCATTTAAGCCATCAATGATATTTAATCGATTTGATGGCTTAAATGAGACATCTACCAGGTTTCGGACATTTCGGATATCGAGGCGTTGAAGCCACATAGTAAGTAAAAAAGCAGGATACAGAAATAGTTAGATCATCAATCTAACCAGTTAAAGACGCATCGGCATAACAACATATTTACAGCCGCTTATCCCTTGAGGTTGAATCATGCAGCAGCTATTAGCATCAGAGAGTGATAAAGAGACGTTATCCGTAGTACATGCAGAAACAGCATCCATTAAATAAGTAACATTAAAACCTATTTCTAGATTAGGTCCATTGTAGTCGATCGTGAGTTCTTCTTCTGCTTCCTCTTGCTCAGGGTTATGGGCAAAAATTCGTAATAATCCACTGCTAAATTGTAGACGTACACCGCGATATTTTTCGTTCGATAAGATAGATGCTCGGCTTAGTGCTTGTTTTAATTCACCTTTATCGCAAATTACAATCTTGTCTCCACCATCAGGAAGCACATTTTGATAATCAGGGAAGCGTCCATCAATCAATTTTGAAGTAAAACTTACCCCATCTGTGTTTACGCGAATATAGTTAATACCTAGCTGAATATTAACCGCAGTATCAGAATCTTCAAGTAACCTTGCAATTTCCATTATCCCTTTTCGAGGAATTATAACCTGTTGATTTTCTTTTTGTTTTGAATCAAAACCCTGGTCACAAAGTGCCAACCGATGACCATCAGTAGCCACAAGTCTTAATGCGTTGGTACTAATTTCAAGTAACATCCCATTAAGGTAATAACGAACATCCTGATGAGCCATCGCAAATTGAGTGCGTTCAATCGCTTGTTTAAGTTCTTGTTGCGGCATTGAAAATTCAAGAAGATCTTTATTTGCATCAATCCCTGGAAAATCGTCTGCGGAAAGCGTTGAAAGCACAAAGCGACTTTTTCCAGCTTTAACGACTGCACGATCACTATCGATGGCAATGTTAATGGTGACACCGTCTGGAAGCGCACGACAAATATCCATAAATTTACGCGCTGGAATGGTGATCTCACCGGATTCACTTTTCTTTTGATCAGGCAGAGCAATCTGAATTGACATTTCGACTTCAAGATCAGTCGCGGTCATCGATAATTGATTATCCGCAATCTTTACCATGATGTTAGATAGTATTGGCAAAGTTTGTCGTCGTTCAACGACACCACTTACCATCTGTAAAGGCTTGACCAGGGATTCACGTTGAATAGTAAATTTCATAATTAAATATTATGTACTTTTGTTATTGTTACTATTAAAGAGGCTTGTTTTTTGATAATTTTGTTGAAATATACTTTAATTTCAATAAGTTAATCTGTTATTAAGCTGTGGTTATCGGCACGTAAAAAACGTTAATATTAACTGGATTACTTGTGGATAAATATCGAGTTATCAACAGGGCAATAGTTATACACATGATATATACATCATGTTGTTAGTGTTCTCAACAGATTGGCATAATCTTCATTAATACGTGAATCACTTTCTTTTAATTCTTTAACCTTGCGACACCCATGCAGCACAGTGGTGTGGTCACGGCCACCAAAGGCATCACCTATCTCTGGCAAGCTGTGAGTGGTCAGTTCTTTTGATAACGCCATCGCAACCTGACGAGGACGTGCTACTGAACGTGAGCGTCTTTTTGATAAAAGGTCCGCAACGCGAATTTTATAATAATCCGAAACGGTTTTTTGAATATTCTCGATGGTGACAAGTTTATCCTGAAGCGCAAGTAGATCTTTGAGCGCCTCTTTGGTGAAATCGACGGTGATGGGTTGACCGGTAAAGCGCGAGGTGGCGATGACACGTCGCATGGCACCCTCAAGTTCACGCACATTGGAGCGGATTCTTTTTGCAATGAAAAATGCGACATCATGGGCCAGTTCAATACGAGACTGGGCCGCCTTACTCATCAATATTGCAACGCTAGTTTCAAGTTCAGGGGGTTCAATGGCGGCTGTTAATCCCCAGCCAAAACGGGATTTAAGGCGTTCCTCGAGACCGCCGACCTCTTTGGGATAGCGATCACATGTCATAATTACCTGACGTTGTCCCTCTAGTAGCGCATTGAACGTATGGAAAAATTCCTCTTGTGAACGTTCCTTACCGGCAAAAAATTGAATATCATCAATCAGTAATGCATCGACTGAGCGATAATAACGTTTAAAATCATTGATTGCATTGTGTTGCAGGCCCCTTACCATATCACCCACAAAACGTTCAGAATGAATATATACGACACGTGATTTCGGATTGTTAGCCACGATTTCATTGCCGATGGCGTGCATTAGATGGGTCTTTCCTAAACCAGAGCCGCCATAGATGAAAAGTGGGTTGTACGCCCCCCCCGGATTCTCTGCCACCTGGGCTGAAGCTGCGCGTGCTAACTGGTTCGATTTACCTTCCACAAAGGTCTCAAACGTAAATCCAGACTGGAGGCTTGAGATGTGATTTATTTCGATACCTGCATTTTTAGGTGAAAATGCATTTGTTTGTTTTTCTTTAGTTTTTTCGACACTGGCAGATTTTACAGGACTATCCTGAG
>CALZMY010000229.1 GCA_945788675.1 uncultured Gammaproteobacteria bacterium
ACACTATCTGGAGACTATCAGGAATTCATAAGATATACTCAGTGTAATACTAGTAGGCAAGAGACACCCTGGATTATGATCAATAATAATATTAAACACATAAGCCAAAGCCCTCCATCACCCTCGCTATGCCGGATAGCTTTTGTATTTGTTATTTTATCCTGCACGTTACTGCTATTCGGTACCGCTCGCCAGGTGCTGGCACAAGAGCAAGAGTGGATATATATCGTCTCTCCCGGTGACAACCTGTGGAACATTAGTAAAACCTATCTGAAAGGGATGGACAAGCTACTTAAACTACAGCAGCTTAATCAAATTCAGAGACCCCAGAGGCTGCCACCAGGAATGCAATTGAAAATACCAGTTTCCTGGCTTAAAGTTGAGCCGGCTGTTGTTAGCGTGCAGTATATAAAAGGCACGATTTATCTTGATCGTGCCGACGGCAAACGGCAATTATTAACCACAGATAGTACTTTACATGTCGGTGATACTGTACGCGCAGAGGCGCAGTCGATGACCGCACTGCAGCTGGCCGACGGTTCTACAATCTTGCTGCAAGAGAATAGTCAGTTAACGTTTGATACACTCAGCACCTACGGTGAGACTGGCATGGTGGATTCCCGCATGCGTCTTCTGGATGGACGTATAGAGAGCGACGTCAAACCTGTCGAACCCCCCTCCGGCCGCTTTGAAATCTTGACCCCGGCTGCTCTTTCTTCCGTGAGGGGGACCCGTTTTCGCACCATCATGCACGACGCAGAACAACAGTCTCGAACCGAAGTTTCGCATGGTGAAATTCGGGTCAGTGCCAGTGCTCAAGAGGTCACGGTCACTGAAGGCTTCGGCACTGTGGTAAATGTCGGTGAACCGCCGCCCCCACCACGACCACTCCTAGCCGCTCCTGACCTGAGCGGGCTTCCCTCTGTGATAACCAGCAAATTGCCACTTTTCACCCCCACACCGCTTGACGGCGCAGTCGCCTACCGCATGCTCATTGCGCCTGCCGATAAACCGAATGCGCCGTTCTTTGACCGTCTGTTCCCTGATTTGAATCTCGAGGGTCCCGTGCTAGGCAATGGTGACTATCTACTTCGGGTACGTGGCGTCGACCGGGTGGGTTTAGAAGGACTGGATGCTGATCATCTATTTTCCATCGATATCCGCCCCGCAGCACCGACATCCGCCACACCTGAGTCAGGAGCCGCACTCTATCACCACGAAATCCAGTTTCAGTGGCACGCTTCACCAAATGCGGCCAGCTATCATTTTCAACTCGCAACGGATGAGACGTTTTCGGATCTGTTAGTTGACATGAAAAATGTAAAAAAAACAGATCTACAACCCGACCAAACCTTGCCACCTGAGCAGTACTACTGGCGTATCGCCAGCGTTGATACCGCTGGGAAAGCTGGCGCTTTTAGTACACCACAGGCGCTGACGGTGTTACAAACCGTCACCTTAATCGCACCACAAATTCAAACAGCCAAAGTAAGCCGCCACCATAACCAGATAAACGTCATGTGGGATACAATTGATACGGCATCCACTTACGAATTACAGGTCGCTTATGACCCCGAATTCAAAGATCTCTGGCAGACGATTAGCAGCGCTAATTCCACAGTACAGTTTCAACCGCCACCAGTGGCAAGCTACCACTTGCGGGTACGGGTGGTTGATGCAGCAGGCCGCTCTGGTCCCTATGGGCAACCCTATCACGTGCCCGCTAAACCATCCCCCATGTGGCTCTTTTCAGCAGCCCTGTTACTCATAACAGGGTTACTCGCACTGTGATCCACGCGAAAAGCGCCCGCCCGTGGCTAAGCACTCGCCTTACGATGCTGGTTGCCCTGCCGAGCGCCATACTGCTATTGATCTATTCAGATACACTGTGGCGTTGGGACCAGTGGTTATACGATACGCAGCTATCGACCTGGTCTGAACCGAGACGAGATGACATTGTTATCATCACCATTGACGATTACAGTCTGGAGAGCCTCGGCCACTGGCCATGGCCACGCAGTGTACACGCCGAACTGATCGACCGTTTAAGCGCTGCCGGGGCCAAAGCCATTGGTCTGGACATTATTTTTGCCGAACCTGATCGTCAGGATGTTGCCAACGATGTTGTATTGATGCAAGCGATTACGCGTAGCGGCCGCGTCGTTTTACCGATAATTATGGAGCAATCTCATGCAGAGGGGCTGTTAATAGAGGCACTGCCAATAGCGCCGCTTGCCGCAGCGGCTGGTGCACTTGGACATGTTGGGATCGAAGTGGATGGTGATGGCATCGTGCGACGCACCTTTCTCAAGGCGGGCATTGGTTCACCGCAATGGCCCTCGCTACCACTGGCGATGTTGAATATTGCGACGCCCGATCAATGGCAGCAGCTACCTGGAAAACGTAACCCGGAAATCAGCAACGCCTCGTCTTCCGCGTGGGTGCGCGATTATCAGGTGCTCATCCCCTTTCACGACTCGAACCGACAGTTTACACGTTTCTCATACACTGACGTATTACAGGGCAACATTGCAGCGGAGCAGTTTCGCGATCGCTATGTCCTGGTCGGTGCAAGTGCAAATGGATTAACCAACATGCTACTGACGCCAAATACCCACGAGCGCCGTGGTATACCAGGAGTCGAGTTGCATGCTCAGGTACTTGAAAGCTTGCTTAATCAAACCACCCTGCAAGCCATCAGTCAGTTCTGGTACTACATCCTGGGCGTACTGCTGGTGCTTTTACCTCTCTGGATTTACCCTTGCTGTCGATTACGCTGGGCACCACTATCAGCGTTAATCTTGATGGGCACAATATTTCTACTATCGACGCTTGCCCTGCATTTAACCCATGTGTGGCTACCGATGGCATCCATCATGTTTGTCATCGCCCTGAGCTATCCCTTCTGGAGCTGGCAACAGTTAGCATATGCAATGCACTACATGAAACGGGAGCTGGTGCGTCTGGAACATGATCTGGGGGGTAGCCGGGCTGATGGCTACGACCTCGCGCAAAACCTTGAATTTCTCGCCCAACTACTACCCTTTTCAGGTGCTCAACTACTTAACAAGAAAGACCAGTCTATCATTGCCCATTGGGGCACGCTCCCAGCTCCGCCATCACAACCGCCACACGAAGATAGCTGGACAGCGGGAACAGGTAGTCTATGGAAAGCTTTTCATAACAGCGAAGGGTACTGGTATTTAGGTCTGGTCTGGTTCGGTGAGACAGCGCCGGATCACAACCAGCAAACACTGCTCAACAACTTTATCGAACACGCCTGGCACATACACAATGAGGAACAATTGAGCCACAAACCGATGATCACCCTGCAAAGACAGGTGCGCCAGGTTGAACAAACAACGACCGATCTGGATGACGTCCATCATTTCATTAGCGAGAGCCTGGGACAGATGGCAGGTGGCGTGGTAATCACAGATAGCCTGGGTGAGGTCATGTTCGCCAATGCTCAGGCGGCAACCTACCTTTGTCAGAACGATGCCACCACTTTACGAGGTTTGAGTCTAAGCCGGTTACTACAGCCACTTGAACGTATTGATGGTGTTGACAGCTGGAATAATGCAGTAAGTGCAGCCCTGTTACAACAGATAACCACACATTTTTCGGCCCGCATCCACGGGCGTGATCTCTGGTTTCAGGTAACCCCATATAGCCCACATGTCGAATCGCGCTCGGGTGTATTGTTCAGTATTGCCGACGTTACTGCAGTGCGCCAGGTTGATCACCAAAATGCTACACGCATCCTCATGGAAGAAAAAAAACGGGCGCTGGTAACACTGCAATCCATTGGTGATGCCGTGGTGACAACTGATGCTGAGGGTATTGTCGATTATATCAATCCGACTGCAGAAAAATTACTGGGGCGTACCATTGATGAAGTACGGGGTTTGCACCTTAACGCTGCACTCACTGTCATTAATGAGCTAAACAACCGACCCGTTCAATGGCCTTTGAAAGAATGTTTGGGCGCGAGCCATAGTATTTGTCTGCCGGGTGACAATCTATTGATAAACCAGCGTGAAAAAAAACACGATATTCGTGTTTCACTGGCTCCCATCCATGGCCAGCATCAGGAGGCGGTCGGCGTAGTCCTCGCCATTAGTGACATTTCAGAATCACGTCGACTGGCACGCACGCTGGAGCATCAGGCTAGCCATGATGAATTAACGGGATTACCTAAACGGATATTATTAAACGACCGCCTTAAGCAAGCAATCTTCCAGGCACATCGTAAACGTGGTCTGGTTGCCGTTTTCTTTCTCGATTTAGATCGATTCAAGCAGGTCAACGACGGCCTCGGCCACGAGGCCGGTGATGAATTAATCAAAATAACAGCGGAGCGCTTGCAAGCGCTCGGAAGAAAACACAACACAGTAGCGCGTTTGAGTGGGGATGAATTTGTGATGATCATTGACGACCTACGCAAGGAAGACGATGTGTTGCCGATCGCAGAAAAAGTCCTGCAGGCTTTCTCTTCTACTATTTGCCTTAAGGAACATGAGGTTGCTGTCAATATAAGCATCGGTATTAGCCTCTATCCACGTGACGGAGATGATTGCGAGACGCTGTTACGCAACGCCGACCGGGCCATGTACCAGGCCAAGGCTGCAGGCGGTAATACCATTAAATTTTACGCCGACAACATGAATTTACGTGCGATGGAACGGCTCGTGATGGAACGCAATCTGCGCCCAGCCATTCATCGCGGTGAACTTCAGGTTCATTACCAGCCACAGGTAAATTTAAAAGACGGTAAAGTGATCGGCGCCGAGGCCCTGCTACGCTGGCAGCATCCCGAGCTCGGCTCCATTTCACCTACTGTTTTTATCCCTATCGCCGAAGAGACAGGACTTATTATCCCTATTGGTGAGTGGTTAATAAAAACCGTCTGCAACGATATCAAAGATTGGCAGCTTGACGATGACCTGGATTTCCGTGTTTCGATAAACCTGTCACCACGCCAATTTGCTCATGGTGGAGTCGCCGATGTTCTGGCGCAAGTGCTGGAAGAGACCGGAGTAAACGGTCGTCACCTCGGAGTAGAGATTACAGAGGGCATGCTCATGCGTGATATCGATACTATTTTCAGCACCCTCAATAAATTAAAAATGATGAATATCAAGCTTGCTATTGATGACTTCGGCACGGGTTATTCATCTTTATCCTACCTTAAGCGCTTCCCTATTGATGAATTAAAAATTGATCAATCCTTTGTTAAAGACATCACAAATAACAGTGATGATGCGGCAATCGCGACAGCGGTAATTGCAATGGCCCACAGCATGGGTCACCGCGTAGTTGCCGAAGGCGTCGAAACAGAGCAGCAACTTGATTTCCTTCATCACCATGGTTGCAACGAGATACAGGGATTCTACTTTAGCGCCGCAGTACCAGCATTACATGCACCCGAAATCTTTGCCAGATTATTAAAACAACATACGACCTCTAGCATCACATAAAAAACGAAGAAACTCGCAACCCTTATCACATTATTGGTTCACATTACTCTATCACCTTCCCGCGCAACTCCTTTGTCTTACTCCGCCGGGTCTTGCTATCCAGCCGCCTTGCCTGAGAAGCTTTGGTTGGTCTGGTGGGTCGCCTGGTTTTTTGAACGACCGACACACCCTTGATCATTTCCTGTAAACGCGCCAGCGCATCTTCGCGGTTCTTCTCCTGAGTGCGATATTTCTGGGCTTTGATGACGATCACTCCCTCTTTTCCAACACGGCGATCACGCAAACTCAGCAGACGTTGTTTGTAAAACTCAGGCAGTGAAGAGGCATTGATATCAAAACGCAGATGAATTGCTGACGATACTTTATTAACGTTCTGCCCACCAGCCCCCTGCGCGCGGATGGCGGTAAGATCGATCTCATCCAGGGGGATAGAGACGTTATGGGAGATGATTAACA
>CALZMY010000230.1 GCA_945788675.1 uncultured Gammaproteobacteria bacterium
AGCGCTGGGTGATGCCGAAGCCATCTTTGGTGATAAAGCTGGCGGGCATCATTTTTTCGACATTGGCGACACGGGAGAGCTTCGCCTCACCAATCTTCCAGCGATAGGGGCTGTTAGAGGTGCGCACGATAGTGGGCATCACCGCATTTTTACCTGCCAGTGCAAATTCCACGGCCGCTCTCCCTACTGCATAGGCCTGGTCGACATCGGTCTTTGAGGCGATATGCCTGGCGGCACGTTGCAGATAATCGGCCACGGCCCAGTGATATTTGTATCCCAGTTTAGATTTGATCAGTTCAGCGACCACGGGCGCAACGCCGCCCAGTTGGGCATGGCCAAAGGCATCTTTGCCACCCGCCTCGGCGAGAAACTGGCCCTTGTAGTTGCGCACTCCTTCCGAGACCACGATCGCACAGTAGCCATATTTCGTGACACATGCCTTCACCCTGGCGAGGAAGCGGGCCTGATTAAAGGTGACCTCAGGGAAAAGGATGATATGAGGGGCATCGCCTTCGTTTTCTGCGGCCAGCCCCCCTGCTGCGGCAATCCAGCCTGCATGGCGACCCATCACCTCCATCACAAAGATCTTGGTGGAGGTCTTGCACATTGAAGCGACATCGAAGCCTGCTTCACGGATCGAGACCGCGACATATTTGGCAACCGAGCCAAAGCCGGGGCAGTTATCGGTGATCGGCAGGTCGTTATCGACCGTCTTGGGGATGCCGATGCAGGTCATCGGATAACCCATCTGCTTGCTGATCTGCGCTACCTTGTGGGTGGTGTCCTGTGAATCACCGCCGCCATTGTAAAAAAAATAGCCGATATTGTGTGCCTTAAAGACCGCGACCAGGCGTTCATATTCGGCACGATTTTCATCCAGCCCTTTAAGTTTGTGACGGCAGGAGCCAAAGGCGCCACTAGGCGTGTGGCGTAACGCGGCGATGGCGCGGGCTGATTCCTTGCTGGTGTCGATGAGCTCTTCTGTCAGTGCGCCGATAATGCCGTCGCGTCCGGCATAGACTTTACCAATCTTCTCTTTGTGTCTACGTGCAGTCTCAATGACGCCACAGGCGCTGGCGTTAATCACAGCTGTGACGCCGCCCGATTGTGCATAAAAGGCATTTTTCTTTTTCATCTGACTCTCCCTTGATATTGAGCGCCGCCGGAAAATCTACCGAATGTATTGGCCATAGATGGAAGTGGCCACTGGAATTATAAAACCCAATACATAACGTTGACTTACCCATGGCAGTCAAGTAGTTTTACCACCGATGACAGGTTTTCGCCAGTGTGGCCAGATGGTGGTAATTAGAGCCGGTGTAACCTTATGAAATTTAAAATATAAATAACAAGTGTCAGACGTCTACATTAGATAAGGTTAACGAATGAAAATCGTATTGTTGGGAGCGCCAGGCTCCGGAAAAGGCACGCAGGCAAAGCTGCTCACTACCAAATATGGAGTGCCGCAGATCTCGACGGGCGATCTACTGCGAGCCGCCGTGAAGGCCGAGTCGTTGCTGGGGTTACAGGCCAGGGCGGCGATGGATGCGGGGCGTCTGGTGTCGGATGAAATTGTGTTGGCGATGATAAAAGAGCGCCTGGCCCAGCCCGACGCCAAAGATGGTTTCATCCTCGACGGCTTTCCGCGCAATATCCCGCAGGCAGAGGCGCTGGACCTGATGCTGGATAAACTGGACCAGCCGCTGCAAAGTGCACTGTTGATCGATGTTGATTTTGACTCTCTGATTCAACGGATGACCGGGCGTCGTACCTGTGAGTCGTGTGGGCAGATGTATAACATATATACTTCTCCGCCTAAATTAGATGACCAGTGTGATAAGTGTGGCGGAAACCTGCACCACCGTGCGGATGATAATGAAGAGACGATCGGTAACCGCTTGCGCGTCTACGAAGCACAGACGGCGCCATTGATTGATTACTATCAAGGACAAAGTCGCCTGCGTACCATCCAGGGCATTGGCGATATTCAGGATATCTTTACTGCGGTCTGTAAGGCGATAGATGAGCTACCGGATGTGGTTGAATTTTCCCTGCCGGGCAGTGAAAGTGACAAGGAAGCTGAGGTTTCTGCCGCAGATGAGCCAGGGGTTTCCACTGCGGTGACGCAAGTGTCAGAGCCTGCCGTTGAAAAAGCAGCACCTGAAAAGAAGGTTGCAGCTAAAAAGACGGCGACAAAAAAATCGGTTGTGAAGAAAGCGGCTGTAAAAAAGACAGCTGTGAAAAAGATAGCGACAAAAAAGACTGTTACCAAAAAGGCAGCGGCCAAAAAAGCAGCGGTTAAAAAGAAGGCCGTGGTAAAGAAAAAAGCAGCAACGAAAAAGGCTGCAACGAAGAAGACAGCGGTTAAAAAGAAGCCTGCTACCAAGAAGGCGGCCACTAAAAAGGCGGTGACTAAGAAGAAGGTCGCAGCGAAGAAAAAGGTCGCTACGAAGAAGGCTACAACGAAGAAGACAGCGGTCAAAAAGAAGCCTGCTACCAGGAAAAAAGCTGTTACTAAAAAAGCGGTGTCTAAGAAAAAGGTAGCGACGAAGAAAAAGGTGGCTGCGAAAAAGAAGCCGGTTAAAAAAGCAGTGAGTAAAAAGAAGAGTGCCGTAAAGAAGGCTGTTACTAAAAAGGCTGCCACTAAAAAGAAAGCAGCAGCGAAGAAAAAGGTCGCTACGAAAAAGAAAACGATTAAAAAGGCTGCCACTAAAAAGAAAGCGGTAGTAAAAAAGAAATCAGTAGCGAAGAAAAAAGGCGCTAAGCGTAGATAATCGTCTCTGATTGAAGAGGCAGAGCAGGGCAAAAGTATGTCAGGAAAAAATATCCGAGGCGGCGCGTTTCCTGCGTGTCGCATGCGCCGTATGCGGCGTGATGATTTCAGTCGCCGTCTGATGCGTGAGAATACGCTGACGAGTAATGATCTAATCTATCCGATGTTTATTCTTGAAGGTGAGGCGCAGCGTGAAGCGGTTCCGTCGATGCCGGGCGTTGAACGCGTCAGTATCGATTTACTGCTTAAAGAGATCGATGAACTGTATGCGTTAGGCGTGCCTGCCGTTGCACTCTTCCCGGTGACGCCGCAGTCTGCCAAGAGCCTGGATGCGTGTGAGGCCTATAATCCCGACGGCCTGGCGCAACGTGCAGTACGTGCAATCAAGGCACGTTGTCCTGAGATGGGTGTGATCACTGATGTCGCACTGGACCCTTTTACCACCCACGGACAGGATGGGCTTATCGACGACAGCGGTTATGTGATGAATGATGAGACGGTCGAAGTGCTGGTCAAACAGGCACTTTCGCATGCCGCGGCAGGGGCCGATATTGTCGCCCCATCCGATATGATGGACGGCCGCATTGGCGCCATCCGTAGCGCGCTCGAAGATGCGGGCCACATCCATACCCGTATCCTTGCCTACGCGGCGAAGTACGCCTCGAGTTTTTATGGTCCGTTCCGTGATGCCGTGGGTTCGTCGGCAAACCTTGGTGCAGGCAATAAATATACCTATCAGATGGACCCGGCCAATTCCGATGAGGCGTTGTGGGAAGTCGGTATGGACCTTGATGAAGGGGCCGACATGGTGATGATCAAGCCGGGCATGCCCTACCTCGATATCGTGCGTCGGGTGAAAGATGAGTTTGGTGCGCCGACCTACGTCTATCAGGTCAGTGGTGAATACGCGATGATCAAGGCCGCGAGTGATAATGGCTGGCTCGATGAGCGCGCGATCGTGATGGAGTCACTATTGAGTATGAAGCGTGCGGGTGCCGATGGTGTTTTGACCTATTTTGCCAAGCGTGTTGCACAGTGGTTGAAAGAGGCGCCGTAACTGTTGTCGTAGCTATTGTGATGACACCGTGCTGACCTCACTGCTGTTTGCACAATGAATCTCAACCCTAGCGAAGGGATTACTTATGTCTAATTATGTCTTTCGTATGTTTGGCAGTTCGCCAGTGCGCCCGATCCAGGAACATATGGGGCGCGTGCACGCCTGTGCCGCTGAGCTGATCGGTTTTTTCGAGGCGGTGATTGCACAGGATCAGGCGCGTATTAAAGCGGCGCAGGCATCGGTGGCGACACTCGAGCATGAGGCTGACAAACTGAAAAAATCGTTGCGGCTCAGTCTGCCAAAAGGGCTGTTCCTGCCGGTCTCGCGCCGTGACCTGCTCGATATGTTGACGATGCAGGACAATATCGCCAACAAGAGTAAAGATATTGCGGGGTTGATGCTGGGACGCCAGATGGTGCTGCCCGAGAATATGGCTCCACTCTTCCTGACCTATGTGAGGCGTAGTGTCGACGCCATTGCCCAGGCGGATACCGCTATCAACGAATTAGATGAATTAGTTGAGACCGGTTTTCGTGGTAAAGAGGTGAAGGTCGTTGAAAAGATGATTAAAACCCTGAACCAGATTGAAAGCGATACCGATGAGATTCAGATACAGATTCGTGCCGAGTTGTTCAAGATTGAAAAGGATATGCCCCCCATCGATGTGATGTTCATCTATCGTATCATCGAGTGGGTCGGCGAGCTTGCCGACCTCGCACAGCGTGTGGGCAGTCGCCTGCAGTTGATGCTAGCCAAATAAAATAGCATAAGGGGCATCCAGTGGAATACGCATATACTTTTATAGTGCTGGCCTGCATTTTTGGCTTTTTCATGGCGTGGGGAATCGGTGCCAATGATGTCGCCAATGCGATGGGGACGTCGGTGGGTTCCGGCGCGGTCACGATTAAACATGCCATTATTATCGCGGCGATCTTTGAATTCAGTGGCGCACTGCTTGCGGGCGGTGAGGTGACGCAGACGATTCGTAAGGGGATGATCGATACCAGTTCACTGGTCAGTACGCCCGAACTGCTGGTGTTTGGCATGCTGGCGGCACTACTGGCCGCTGCCGTGTGGTTGTTGATCGCCTCTTTTTACGGCTGGCCGGTTTCGACCACGCATTCGATTGTCGGTGCGATTGTTGGCTTTGCGGCAGTGGGCATCGGCATGGAGGCGGTCATGTGGGGTAAGGTCGGCACCATTGCGATGAGCTGGGTGATCTCGCCGGTGACCGCCGGGGCGATCGCCTATGCGCTCTTTATGAGTGTGCAGAAACTGATCATCGATACCGCCGACCCGTTTGGCAATGCCAAGCGTTATGTGCCGGTCTATATCTTCTTTGTTGGATTTATTATTTCGCTGGTTACCATGTTTAAGGGGCTCAAGCATGTTGGACTGGAGTTGACCACCGTCCAGATTTATCTGTTTGCGACGTTGATTGGTGTTGGCATGGCGCTAATCAGCAAGTTCTTTATTAATCGGATTAAGCATGACCCGTCCGAAGATAAAGATTTTCACTATACGAATGTAGAGAAGGTCTTCGCGGTATTGATGATTGTGACAGCCTGTGCGATGGCCTTTGCCCATGGTTCAAACGATGTCGCCAATGCCGTTGGACCAATCGCTGCGATTGTCGGGATTGTTGAGAGCGGCGGTGTGATTGCGCAGAAATCGGCGTTGCCGATCTGGGTTCTTTTCCTGGGTGGCGCTGGTATCGTGCTTGGACTGGTCACCTATGGACACCGTGTGATGGCGACCATTGGAACTAATATTACTGAGTTGACCCCCAGTCGTGGTTTTGCCGCGACGCTGGCGGCCGCGACCACCGTGGTGGTGGCATCAGGTACCGGTATGCCAATCTCGACCACGCATACATTGGTGGGCGGGGTGCTCGGCGTGGGATTGGCACGCGGTATCGGGGCGCTTAATATGCGCATCATCCGCACTATCTTTATGTCGTGGGTGATCACACTGCCTGCGGGTGCCTTCTTTGCCATTGTGTTCTTCTATATTATGAAGGGTATCTTTACCTAGGAGAAGGTAGCATTGTCTTCACTGTTTGATTTTGATGCCGGACCCGCCAGCTACGCGGTGATGGGTAATCCCATTTCTCATAGCAAGTCGCCGCTGATCCACGCCGCGTTTGCCGCGCAGACCGGGCAGCGCCTGGAGTACAGTGCGATACAGGTCGATGCCGGTGGTTTTGAACAGGCAGTGGGTAACTTCCGCGCGAGTGGCGGCAAGGGGCTCAACATCACGGTGCCGTTCAAGCAGGAAGCGTGGGCGCTGGTGGATGAGCGTAGCGAGCGTGCCGTTCAGGCGGGGGCGGTGAATACCATTAGCTTTTCTGATGACGGACGCTCTGTCGGAGATAATACTGACGGCGTCGGGCTGGTGCGCGACCTGATGGAAAACCACGGTGTTGAATTATGTGGCGCGCGTATTTTGTTGTTGGGCGCGGGTGGTGCAGTGCGTGGTGTGCTGGGGCCGATGATTGCACTGCAACCCTCCGAAATTGTCATTGCCAATCGCACCGAAGAGAAGGCCGTCGAACTGGCGGCTGAATTTAAGCGTAGTGATTTATTGCGCGGGTGTGGTTTTCAGTCAATTGGCGAGCAGTCCTTTGATCTAATTATCAATGGCACCGCCGCCAGCCTACAGGGAGATCTACCGCCCATTCCAGCGAGTGCTGTTAGCGACAAAACCTGTTGTTACGACATGATGTATGGCAAGGAGCCGACTGTTTTTATGCGCTGGGCCAGCGAGCAGGGGGCCGCAAAGGTGATCGATGGCCTGGGCATGCTGGTGGAGCAGGCGGCCGAGTCATTCTTTATCTGGCGCGGGGTACGGCCTGAAACGGGTGAGGTGATCGCGTCGGTGAAGGCAGCGCTTTAGCGCCCTGTAAAGGGCTTCGATCCCATGATAGCTTTA
>CALZMY010000231.1 GCA_945788675.1 uncultured Gammaproteobacteria bacterium
CTGTTATCGCCCATTCAGATGATGATACCGCTCCCGCTCTGCTTGGCCGCGGTAGCATCAAGCCCGTAGGGTTTAACCCCAATGATGGCCTGCTCCCCTATCCGCCGTCATCATTTATCGGCTATCGATTATTAACTGAATATTTCATTTTTCCTGAAAAGTTTATGTTCATTGATATTACAGGCCTATCTAGCAAAATTTCTGAACATGCGGGCAACCAGCTTGATCTATATATCTACCTCGATTCGTCAGATGTAGAACTTGAACATAACATTTCCAGGGAAACATTTATATTAGGCTGCACGCCGGTAGTTAACCTGTTTTCACATACCGCTGATCCCATCAGACTAGATCATACGCATCACGAATACCAGGTCATACCTGATGCTCGTCGCCCAACCGGCTATGAAGTTTATTCTGTCGATAAAGTAGTTGCGACCTCATCCGCAGGCGAAGATGAGCTCTATACGCCTTTTTACGGAATGAATCATGAACAACAGACGACAGGCACACATTCATTCTGGTTTGCCTCTCGAAGAAGTTCAAAATCAAGCATATATGACCGCGACGAAGGCACCGATATGTTCCTGTCTCTTGTCGATCTCGACTTCAATCCTAACCTGCCAGATGATCGCACTATCACACTTGAAACCACCTGTAGTAATCGAGATCTTCCCGCGAAGCTGCCCTTTACCACCACACAACCCAGACTACAGTGCGCCGATATTGCGCCACCATGCTCCAGAATTCGTTGCCTGGTACAGCCTACTCAGGTCGTTCGAGCACCGTTACGTAACCATGCCCGTTGGCGATTAATTTCGCATCTAAATCTTAACCACCTGTCGTTAACAGGAGGTGGTGACGCCACCATGGCACTAAAAGAGATCCTGCGATTGTACGACTTTAAAGAATCACCTGTTACGCGAGCACTCATCGAATCCATATTATCAGTACAATCTAAAGCGATTAGCGCCCCGTTAGAGATCGACGGACATGCCACCATGTGCCGAGGCATGGAAGTGATGGTGGAACTGGATGACTCTCTACTTACGGGTAGCAGTACTTATCTTTTTGCAACCATACTGGAACATTTCTTTGCCCTGTATTGTTCCATTAATTCATTCACCAGATTGCTTGTTAAAGTTAAGAATAGAGAAGGTTATTTAAAAAAATGTCCACCGAGAGCCGGCGAAAAAGTATTCCTGTAAGCAGAATTCTGGCAGAACGCCCTTACGAGTTCTCATTTAAACAGGCAGTGCGCCTGTTAGCGCGTGCTACAGCGTTCAAAACAGTGTCGGCTGAAAAGCAGTTCTATAAACCGGTTGCGCGCTACATGCCACCCGCCTCTGAGTTCATACGATTCAATGTCCGGCAATCCTTTTCATTTCCTTCCGCTGAGATTGAAGCCGTTAAACAGACCTCCAACGGTGCTAATATCAGCCAATGGAAAATGGACGTTAACTTTATGGGATTGACTGGCACCAGTGGTATCTTGCCATTTCACTATACAGAAACCGCGCTGCAGCGATTAAAGCTTAAAGATAACGCTATGATTGATTTTCTCAATCTATTCAATCACCGCATCATTTCACTATTTTACCAGTCCTCATGTAAATATAACCTTCCCATTGAATATGAGAGAAATCGACTCGAATCACCCAACAACCATGTTACCGATAATTATACTCAGACCCTTCTTTCCTTGATGGGCTTTGGCACAAAAAATCTCAGAAATCGCTTATATACTAAAGATGAATCCCTCGCCTATTACACTGGCTTATTTACAGAAAATGTACGCTCCGCATCCAGTTTAAAACAGATACTGCAAAATCATTTCTCCATTCCAGTCGAAATACAGGATTTTATTGGTCAGTGGCAAGACCTTATTGATGATGTACGCACACGCTTATCCAGTGAAAGCAGCGCCGCTCAAAATAACTGTCTTGGAAAAACTGCCATGTTAGGCAAGAAGGGATGGTATGTTCAGGGGAAGGTACGTATTATTTTAGGCCCGCTTAACAAATCACAACTCCAGACATTCTCACCGGGGACTAACACACTCAAGGCCCTCAATGAGATTGTACGCCTTTACATAGGGTTAGAGCATGACTACGACTTCATCATGAGAATCAGGAAAAAAGATATCCCACAACGCGTAAGCCTGTCAGCTAATCAACCGGCCGTTGCAGGGTGGAACACCTGGTTATCCAGCAAATCAAGAAACTTGTCGTATTCAGATGAGACGATTGATATACCAGTTTCCTGCAAACGGTTTAATTAAGGAACCTCTGATTAACAGATAATACTTTAGGTATGCTTTGTAGTGATTAAATATATTTTTTCCTTACTATCTCTTTTTATCATTACCGCATGCGCTACGGTTAATAAGGATGCCCCGATTTCAGAGATTGATATTCTACTTGAAGGACAAAATCACGAAAAAAGACCACAAATGACCACGGTCTGCAAAGGTTTTTTAGTGACAGAAAAACAGGTCGCTGATTTTTACAACAATGCGACCCGTATACCAGAGAAAACCTTCAAGAAAAAACACAATATTCTTCCCTGTTATACCACAGGCACAGCCTACTTATACGGTGAAAAGTATAACTGGATCATTCATTCTGGTGGCATTGGGGAGTTTTTTAACGACAATGAACGGTTTATTAAAATTTGTGGTAAAAAATGCTGTGAAGCGATTAACAGAATTTGCTAAGCAATCTATGAGTACGTCATGAACGAAAATCATTATATAATAGCGAACTGAGCCTAAGACCCCGTTTATTATTGTCACTTCAGTAAAATCAAGTCGAGAAAAATCATGATAACCATTGATCTAAAATCACTCGTCGGTAGATTAAACGAACCATCTCGCAATGCGCTGGAAGGTGCCGCGGGGCTATGTCTGGCACGCACCCATTATAATGTTGAAATTGAACACTGGTTAATTAAGCTCCTGGAGATCCCGGATAGCGACCTTCTCAGCGTCCTGAATAAATTTGAGATTGATTTAGGCAAGCTAACCCAGAATTTAAACCTCGAACTGGATCGAATCAAAACGGGTAACACTCGAGCACCCGCGCTCTCTCCAAACATCGTTGATATCGCAAAAAATGCCTGGATGTTAGCCTCTGTTGAATACGGCCATGCGGTAGCGACTTCCGCCCATATTCTAGCCGCCCTGGTGCTGGATGAGACGCTACGTAGAACAACTGAAGCCACATCAGGTGAATTAAAAAAAATCCAGCCGGAATCCTTACGCGAGCTGCTTCGAAGCATTGTAGGAACCACCAGTGAATCTGCTAATGCCGCGATTGGCGATACCTCCAGTACGGATAACGCCATCTCACCCGGCATGCCAAGTAAAACACCATCGCTGGATAAGTTTACAATCAATGTCACTGAAGATGCCAAACAGGGGAAAATCGACGCGGTATTAGGTCGCGACGAGGAAATCAGACAAATCATCGACATCCTTACTCGTCGCCGTCAAAACAACCCAATCCTCACCGGCGAAGCAGGTGTCGGTAAAACGGCTGTCGTAGAGGGTTTTGCGCTACGCATCGCCTCTGGTGATGTACCTGCTCCATTAAAAGACGTCTGCGTGCGCACGCTGGACCTGGGGTTGCTGCAAGCCGGCGCCAGCGTCAAGGGTGAGTTTGAAAACAGACTGAAGTCCGTCATCGCGGAGGTAAAGGCATCTCCCCAGCCAATCATTCTATTTATTGACGAGGCCCACACGCTCATTGGTGCTGGTGGCAAAGAAGGCCAGGGCGATGCGGCCAACCTGTTAAAACCTGCGTTAGCAAGAGGTGAACTAAGAACCATTGCCGCCACCACCTGGGCGGAATACAAAAAATATTTTGAGCGAGATCCCGCCCTCACACGACGATTTCAGGTTGTCAAAATTGAAGAGCCTAATGAAGAAAAAGCCATTAACATGATGCGCGCTATTTCCACCATGTTACAAAATCACCATGGCGTGCGTATCATGGATGAGGCCATTGTTGACTCGGTACGTCTATCGAGTCGATACATTACAGCCCGTCAGTTACCAGATAAATCCGTTAGCCTGCTGGATACAGCTTGTGCACGGGTTGCGTTAAGCCAGAGTGCAACGCCTGCGGCGGTCGAAGACACACGTCGGAATATCGATCAATGCCAGACGAATATCAGATCACTGGAACGCGAAAATGCAACACATGGTAATTGTGAAGCAAGGATAGCTGAACGAAAAGAGCTGCTAGCAAACTATCTCACGCACCTCGAAGCGCAGGAAGCCCAATGGGAGCAAGAAAAAGAAATTGTTGCGCAGATACATGGTCTGCAAAAACAAATTGAAGATGACTTCCATGCTCAATCATTAACTGAAGAAGCCCTGAAAAAGGAACAGACCCCTAAATTGCTGACTGACAATGAACGCCGCTCAGTCAAACATGAGTTACAGACATTAATGGAGGCACTGAGCGATCTTCAGGGAGAAGATCCCATGATCCAGGTCAATGTAGGGAGCCAGGCGATCGCTGAAGTGGTTGCCAACTGGACTGGAATTCCTGTCGGCAAGATGGTCTCCGATGAGATTCAATCCATCTTAAAACTAGAAGAAACCCTGGAAAAACGTGTCATCGGTCAGTCTCATGCGCTTAGTATGATCGCCGAAAATATTCGTACCGCTCGCGCCGGCTTAATGGATTCAAGGAAACCGATCGGGGTCTTCTTCATGGTAGGCCCTAGTGGTGTCGGAAAGACTGAATCTGCCCTCGCCCTGGCAGATGTTTTATATGGTGGTGAACAAAACATTACGACCATTAATATGTCTGAATTCAAAGAAGAACATAAAGTGTCAATGTTACTGGGATCACCTCCCGGCTATGTTGGCTTTGGCGAAGGCGGCGTACTCACCGAAGCTGTACGCAGAAAGCCTTACAGCGTTCTATTACTAGATGAGATGGAGAAAGCACATCCCGGCGTACAGGATATTTTTTATAATCTATTCGACAAAGGTACTATCAAAGATGGCGAAGGCCGAGATATTGACTTTCGCAATACCATCATCATTATGACATCTAATGCTGGCGAAGAGCATATTCGAGCGATATGTGCCCAGAGTGAGGAATTACCAGATGCCGAAGTCCTGTTTGATAACTTCAGGCCCCAATTGCTTAAATACTTCAAACCCGCTTTTCTTGGCAGAACCACGGTCATTCCCTACTACCCGCTAGACGATGAAAATCTACTCAAGATATGCAAGATCAATATGAATAGAATTTCAAAGCGCATTAAAGAACACTATAATGCCACGTTCAACTATCACGATGATCTCTTACTACACATCGTCGCACGCAGTCAGGAAGTCGATACCGGTGCCAGGAATATCGAAAATATTTTAAGCCGTACTCTGCTCCCTGAAATGGCATCGGAATGCCTCGTCCGATTATCCGATAATAAAGAGATTACTAATATAGCGGTAGGCGTGGCAGATGATGGTCAATTCACTTATGACATCACATAATGTCACTACATGCGGCCAGCAGATGTGATGCATCCGTATTCAACAGATAACCTGGCCACTCCACGCACTCTGACCATTTCATTATTTACTAATGTGCAGGCCCATTGATTCATATGCGGTATATTTCAATCACAATCATAGGCCTGTTGTTTTCCACTGCTGCATATCCAGCATCCAATGTCACACAAACACTATCCATATCAGAACTTAACAACATTGATATTAAACACCAGGGCTTTTCCAGCCATTTTCATGCACTACTGGTACAGGAACCCCAATGGGAGAGCGCTAAACACCAAACCATCAAGTCTTTGGAAAAAGCGGTTCAAGCACATATTGCC
>CALZMY010000232.1 GCA_945788675.1 uncultured Gammaproteobacteria bacterium
GACATAGGGGGCACGCTCACGAATGGCATCCCCTTCCTGACTCGCCACACAACCGCCCACACCAATAACGACATTGGGCTGCCGCACCTTCAGTTCACGCCAGCGACCCAATTGATGAAAGACCTTCTCTTGCGCCTTTTCACGAATCGAACAGGTATTGAGTAGCAGAATATCGGCTTCGTCGCTCGACTCCACCCATTGTGCGCCATGCGATGCCCCAAGCACCTCCGCCATTCTGGCAGAGTCGTATTCATTCATCTGGCAACCAAAGGTCTTGATATATAGTTTGTGTCCCATCGGCCTGCTATTTTATCGTCCCGCGACTTATAATCAAAGAACCGCCTAACTTACTACTTTTTCAGCAATATTTCCAGTTCAAGCAAGACGAATGGTCTACGCCCCTGGCCGCAACCCTTGCTGCGGCCAGTATCCAGCTAACCTGTTGAATATGTCACGATTGTGATGATGGTGGCTCAGCACTGATCTTATGAATACTGAGATCCGCACCATTAAATTCTTCTTCCTGCGTCAGACGCAGGCCCACCATCTTCTTCAACGTACCGTAGACAATAGCACCGCCAACCAGCGCCACAGTCACACCCAACAATGTACCGATCAACTGCGACATGAAACTCACACCGCCCATGCCACCCAGCGCCTCCATGCCAAAGATGCCTGCCGCCAGACCACCCCACACACCACACAGGCCATGCAGCGGCCAGACGCCAAGGACATCGTCGATCTTCCACTTGTTTTGAGTCAGCGTAAAGGTCCAGACAAACAGCCCACCAGCTATCAACCCTGTCACCAATGCGCCCATCGGATGCATGATGTCTGAGCCGGCACAGATCGCGACCAGCCCCGCGAGCGGCCCATTGTGAACAAAACCAGGATCATTTTTCCCGACCACCAGTGCAGCGATAATGCCTCCGGCCATCGCCATCAATGAATTGACGGCAACCAGACCGCTCACACCCTCGACACTCTGCGCCGACATCACATTAAAACCAAACCAGCCGACTGTCAGGATCCACGCGCCTAGTGCTAGAAAAGGGATGCTGGATGGCGGGTGAGCAGACATCAAGCCATCCTTACCGTAACGACCATGACGCGCGCCAAGAAAGATCACCGCGACCAGCGCGATCCAGCCACCCATCGCATGGACCACAATCGAGCCTGCGAAATCGTGAAAGCCTGCGCCAAAACTGCTTTCCAGCCAATCCTGAAAGCCGAAGGCACCATTCCAGGTAATCCCTTCAAAAAAGGGATAGATCAGCCCAACCAATACAAAACTAGCCATCAACTGCGGATAAAATTTCGCGCGCTCCGCAATACCACCCGAAATAATCGCCGGAATCGCTGCTGCAAATGTCAATAAAAAGAAGAATTTGACCAGTTCATAACCGTTCTTTTCCGAAAGCGCCTGAGCCCCTTCAAAAAAGCCCATGCCATAGGCCACGCTGTACCCTACAAAAAAATAGGCGATCGTCGAGACCGCAAAGTCTCCAATAATTTTAACCAGCGCATTAACCTGATTCTTTTTGCGGACAGTGCCCACCTCTAAAAATGCAAAACCCGCATGCATCGCCAGCACCATAATGGCACCCAACAATACAAATAAAACATCAGAACCCGACTGCAGGGCCTCCATAACGCTCTCCTCATGCTCTCAAAATGGTAACGAGCTATAGGCTAGAACAAAGCGCAGCCCAAACCAAGCAAATAAAGCGCTTTTAAATGAAAAAACTTACCATTGGGGAAAATATAAATAACACCAGAACGGTGCAATGAAATCTATCAGGGCCTGCTTAATGGGCCCCTAACTCCAAAATAGCGGAAATCGTTCTGCCATAGCCCAGCTAAATGCGTCGACAAAGATAATCACAAACAACTAATACCTGCTATACCTCAATATCAATTGCTAGCGACACCCATCAGCCACATTGGGCTACAGAACGACCACTGTTACAACCGACAAGCAAAACGCATTAACGGCGTCGTCTTGGACGGTTTTGCTCCTCTTTTACTTTCACATAAACCAGAGACTCATCTTCTGGCACTACATCTTGTGACCACTGCTTGCTGCTGTTAGACGACGATTTCAAATGAACCGCTATCGCTGCGCCTACAATACCACCAAGCATGAAAGCCACCAATACTGTTTCTATCATCATGCCCATCATTTGCGTATCCTCCAATGTTCGGGTTTACATCCTTGCCACGCCATCCAACATCCTTTTCAGGAATGGCCATTTCGAGTTCCTTCACTATATTTAGCGACTCAAAATGTCATCCCATTAATTCTGTTACGAGCACTGATCATGCCAATCCCAACAAACAACCCGAAAAATCACAGCGACTTAAGCTAATAAGCTGTATTTAAATGGAAAACACTGAAACAACATGCGACTAATTTTGTCAGGCAAATTCAGCATTATTAGCAAGGCGTTACAGAAAAATGGCGCAATCTGCACCGTTTCAACAGATTCAGCGCCACTGCAGTGACATTAGCCAGACAACACTACTCTGACGATTTAGCAAGCGACCACATCGCTTCCAGCGCATCAAGCCCGGCAGCCTCCGTGGCTACTCCCTGCTTAGCGCACTGCGCCTCGACGTGACTAAAACGACGTTCGAAACGCTGATTAGCCTCGCGCAATGCTGTTTCAGGATCGATATTGGCGTGCCTCGCGAGGTTACTGACCGCCAATAGTAAATCAC
>CALZMY010000233.1 GCA_945788675.1 uncultured Gammaproteobacteria bacterium
TACATGAATACCAGGCGAAGGCGCTGTTTGCAGAATATGGCGTGACGGTGCCAAACAACCGAGTGGTCGACAGTGTTGAGGCGGTTGATGAGGCCCTTGAAGCGCTGGGGGGGAGTCGTTGGGTGGTTAAGGCGCAGGTGCATGCCGGTGGCCGTGGTAAAGCGGGCGGCGTTAAGATCAGCGATAATAAGACCGATGTGGCCGCCGCAGTTAAAGCGATGCTAGGTACCCATCTGGTGACCATTCAGACTGATGCCAAAGGGCAGCCGATCAATCAGGTGATGATTGAAGAACCGTGCAACATCGCACGTGAACTCTATCTGGGGATGGTGATTGATCGTTCACTGAAATGCATCACCGTGATGGCGTCGACTGAAGGCGGCATGGAGATCGAAAAGGTCGCGGAAGAGACCCCTGAAAAGATCCTTAAAATTTCAGTGCACCCCATGGGTGATGTGATTCCGTATCAGGGGCGCAAACTTGCCTTTGGACTCGGGCTTGAGGGCAAGCAGATTGGCCAGTTTGTAAAACTACTCACCGGGCTGGTGAAGCTCTTCCGTGAAAAAGACCTCAGCCTGATGGAGATCAATCCACTGGTGGTGACCAAAGAAGGTGACCTGCTCTGTCTCGATGGCAAGATCAATATCGATGATAACGCGCTCTATCGACATGATGAGTTGTTGGCGCTGCGTGATGCGAGTCAGGAAGATGCGCGTGAAGCACACGCCAGTGAATGGGATCTCAACTATATCGCACTCGATGGCAACATCGGCTGCATGGTCAACGGTGCCGGGCTGGCGATGGCGACGATGGACCTGATCAAACTGCACGGTGGCGCACCGGCCAACTTTCTTGATGTCGGTGGCACGGCAGACAAAGAGCGCGTTGCAGAAGCGTTTAAAATAATTTTGTCGGACGATAATGTGAAAGGGGTACTCGTCAATATCTTTGGTGGTATCGTCCGTTGCGACATGATCGCCGAAGGGGTGATCGGCGCCATCAAAGAAGTCGGTATTGAGGTGCCTGTTGTGGTTCATCTCGAAGGTAACAACGCCGCGCGAGGGCTTGAATTGCTAGAAGCCAGTGGCCTCGATATTATCGCCGCCAAGGGGCTGAAAGAGTCTGCGGTCAAGATTGTTGAGGCGGTGCAGTAATTAATAAGTCCCGTCATTCCTTTGGTCGCGCCGGGATGACGACAATGAATTGACCACGGTTTTGAGTCATGGGTGACGTACTTCCATTTAAAAAGAAAAAACCTTCCGAAAAGGCGAAAGGGGTTACGCTCTGCCGCAGCGGTTTTCATAAGTGGGTGGTCGAGAGCGGAAAGCAGTTCGATGTGAAACAGGGGAAGCTGGTCACGGCCTATAAATGTTCGCGTTGTGGGGCTACGAAGACCAAAGCGCTTTGACATTATTCGGATCTCGGAATGACACCGTTCTCCCAATTTATCCTGATATCTTAATCTATACCTGCCGGGCTCCGTTTTTCAGGTGCGCCTGGATGATTTTGTAGTTTTTCTGGCATAAAAAAGGGTTTGCCTATATCCGCATAGTCGTTTATGCTATTTCAAAATACGAAAAATAATGAAATAGTGAGATCGCTTAGTTCAACTACTGAAATAGCCAGATGAAACGGGAACTACAGGGGAAATATGTCACGATCTCGACAGTAGGCGAGGCCGCGCAGGCGTTTATCCCTTCCCCCCTGCCACCGACGCCGGATATCGACTGGAGCCTCGAATTAAGAGAGCGCTTTGAAAAAGCCTACCTCGCCCTCGGCCGCATGGACAGCATCTCCAGCCTGCTGCCCGACACCGATGTTTTTCTCTACGCCTACGTGCGCAAAGAGGCGGTGCTGTCATCTATGATCGAAGGGACGCAATCCTCTCTTTCAGACCTGTTGCTCTATGAACTGAAGGCGCAACCGGGCGTGCCACTCGATGATGTCGAAGAGGTGAGTAACTACGTGGCCGCGCTGGAGCAGGGGTTGCGACGCCTGGAAGAGGGGCTGCCGATCTCACTGCGGTTACTGAAAGAGGTGCACGCCGTTTTACTCTCGGGTGGCCGCGGCAGCACTCAACAGCCCGGCGAGTTACGGCAGTCACAGAACTGGATAGGGGGCAGACGTCCCGGTAACGCCCTGTTCGTACCACCACCGGCAGATGAAATAGCGAATGCGTTATCGGATCTGGAAAAGTTTATTCACGACCAGCACCATAGAACCCCGACTTTACTGAAGGCCGCGCTGGCCCATGTGCAGTTTGAAACCATCCACCCGTTTCTCGACGGCAACGGAAGGCTGGGGCGATTGTTGATTACGTTGATACTGGTGGCCGAAGGGGTGCTAAAACAACCGCTGCTCTACTTGAGCCTCTATTTCAAAACGCATCGACAGGAATACTATGATCGACTTAATCAGGTGCGCCTGGATGGTGACTGGGAGGCGTGGCTGCTCTTTTTTGCCGATGCCGTTGAGCAAACGGCAAGTGATGCGGTGGATACTGCGAAACAACTGGTTGAGTTGTCTGAACGTAATGCCGGGGTCATCCAGCAACAGGGGCGCTATGCCGGTACCCTGGGCCAGATACACAGCGCCGTGGTACGTAAGCCGGTTGCGACTGCTGCATGGATAAAACAGGAGACAGGACTTGCCCCCGCCACGATTCAGTCTGGACTACAGCGACTTGAGAGCCTGGGGATATTGCAGGAGTTAACAGGTAAACAGCGTGACAGGGTCTATGGTTATGATGAATATATTACGATCCTGAACAGGGGTAACGAACTGCTGTAGCCGCGATACCCATAATCGGGTGAAGGTGAAAGGCGTGGTAGATTGAGCGCGCTTAACTGGAGCGCTAGCGTCACCTCTTTAACCCTCAATACTTTACAATTTTACTGCACTAATAACCACACTATTAATGCTTGTATTGTTGCTTTGGCAGGCATAGAATGAATCCAAGGACGGTAAGATAGAGCGTGAGCCTTTCGCAAAGATACCAGACCCTGAGACCTTAACCTCAATCCCGCCGCCTTTTGTTTACCCATCTTCAACAGGAGGTCAATTATGTTTACGTCAATTGTCGCAATGATCGCTACAACCGCTGTTATTCTGGGCCTGTTCACCGCTTCTGTGGTCTTTGGAATACAGGCGATTCCTTATGTGCTGTTAGCGATATTTGCAGTGCTTATCTGGGTTAAAAGAAGTGCACCAGAGAGCGAGGATATTGCAGAAGAGCATCTGCACGTTAA
>CALZMY010000234.1 GCA_945788675.1 uncultured Gammaproteobacteria bacterium
CCCCAGATCCGTGGCATCCAGTGATGTCGATGAATATGGGGTATAAGTGGCACTCGACAGAGTGCGGTTCCACAGCGGCATTCTGGGTTCGTTGGTCGCACCATGCGGGGTGTGACAGAAGGCACAAATCTGCGATTCTGACACCGCTCGGGCGTTACGTATCGTCTCAGTCGGCGCAACGGTCGCTGAGAAATTATGCTTTGTATTCGTGATATCCGAGATGCGCGCGGCATGGGCAGACTCTGTCATCGACAAAGGCATCGATAAAATAGCAAGCAGGATCAACAGCGTACCTGTAAAATGACGTCTCATGCCCCCCCCAAATACTGCAATATCACGATCCGACCATTAAAACTATCGGCCACATATATCCTGTCATGGTGATCTGTCCAGACGCCAGCGGGCAGGTAAAACTCTCCAGCACCGCTGCCCGAGCCCCCAATTGGCAAAAGCAGATTCCCTTTTTCATTGAATACTAACAGATGATCATAATAGGATTCCACCACATAGACATTGTCGTCTTTATCCACCGCGACACCTTTGGGTCGTGGTAAATCACCGACAAAGAGCCCACGTCGCCCAAAGGTGCGTACAAACTCACCGGCGCTGCTAAACACTTTCACCCGTGAATTAAGCGTATCGGTCACATAGAGCTGCTGATTGGCGAAGGCGATATGCGTCGGTGAATTGAATTCACCGGCACCATCACCACGGGCCTCGCCGCCAACTCTCTTAAGTAAGGCGCCACTGGCGTCGAAAATCTTAATGTCATGGGCATGGGTATCTGCCACATAAAGTTTGCCGCTGTTCGAGTCACGCGCGAGTCCTGTGGGACGCGTCAACGCTCCCGAGCCGAAATGGCCCAGCGGCTTACCATTCTGATCCAGCCTGGCGACTAACTTAAGGTCTGCATCGGCCACCAGGATCTCACGTTGCCCATCACCCAGCTCAATGACCACAATTCCGACAGGGGTTTTAAAACGCAACTGCTCGCCAGCCATTTCCCACACATCGAGTCTGCCGCTGGGTTTATCAAAGACGTAAACAGCGGCTCGGCTGACATCCGTCACATAAATACGCCCATCACTATCGACAGCCCCTGACTGTGGTCGCTGCAACACCGTCGGGATCGCTTCTCCAGCGACAATCCCCACCAGCCAGTCGAACATCTTACGGCCCATAGAGACATTATCTTTTTCTTTGATAAAGTTCTCTTCACCGGTTAGCTGTCCAATATACTGATAACGTGCCACCTCAGGCGCAGTGGGCCAAACATGGCCCTCCGCCCCTTGATTGTCATAACTCAGGAGAGCAGGCGCTGAGGCGCAGCCAGCCAGAATCAGACATAACAGCGTTACCAGCCACTGGTAAAAGTTACGCATCATGGTAAGGCTATTCCTGAATATCGATAGCGGGTACATCGCTCATTGGGGGTGCTGCTGGAGTGCCCTCATCAGTGGCGGCAGGTGCATCACCACTCGATTGCGCGCCATCGGTTTGCTTTTTCGCGGCTTCCAGCTCAGCCTGAGCGGCCGCCAGTTCGGCCTGAACTCTCTCAAGCTCAGACTGTGCCGCTTCAAGCTCACGCTGGGCCGCACTCGTCTCATCGACTGGCGCACTATCCTCTGCCACGACATCACTCACCTCATCAGCCGAAACAGCTGTTTCAGTGGCTACAGGCGCATCCATCACCTCCGTGCTCTCCACCACCTCATCCTCATCGATGAGAGGCTCGACCATTTCAACCCGTAGAATCTGTATGCGGCCATTAAGGCTATCTACTGCATAAAGAAAACCACCGTCATACCACAGATCACTAATACGTTTAAAACGTCCTGGTCCTGCGCCTGATCCCCCAATACTTTCAAGAAACAGGCCGTCCCGAAACACTTTAATAGAATTATCGAGGTAATCACTGACAAAGGCATTACTCCCTCTGTCGACAGCAACTGCTAACGGAAAAACCACGGTATCCGACTGAAATGTGTTGAGATGACGACCGTCACGCCCCATCACCTGCACACGATGACCGAGGCGCGAAGTGATATAGATCCCATCCCCACCAGAGGTCATCGCTGTAATATTCAGGAACTTCCCATCAGTAACACCACGCGTGCCGATAACACCCTGCAGCTGTCCGGTGGATGTAAATACCAGCACATCGTCACTTGAACCATCGGCGATTAACACCCGCCCCATGACCTCGTCATAGGTCACCGCGATAGGACGAATCAGGTTCAGGCGATCCTCAAAAGTGCGGATCAATCGACCATTGCGATCAAAGTGAAGGACTCGTGCTGAATCAGGATCCACCAGCATAAAGGAGTGATCCTGATAGAGGTAGAGATCAGAGACCTCACCGGCAGTCACCCCTTTAAGATCCATGACAACGGTCAACTGATCACGCGCAAGTTCATAGCGATAGAGGAGCTCGGCACCCGCATCCACTATAAAGACAAAATCACCGCGCGCCGCGACCTGAACCGGCCGCAAAAAACGCACATGGCGTTGACCTGTTACACCGCTTCCTTCAAAACCACCATCGATATCGCGCCAACCGTAGAGCGATTGTTGTTTCTGTGCGCCCCTGGCACCATCCTTGCCTGCCCCATCTTTGGACAGCATGGAGCACCCCCCCATTAAGAGGGTGGATGTCAGCGCAATTAACGCCGCAAGTTGGCTTGATTTGGAACGGAATGACATCGGCCACAATTCATCGTAGGTGGGAAGGCGACCTTACCATGGCATACGCCGCAATATTCACCCTGAATAATTGCTGACATGGAAACGGGATTTGCGCCTTTTTGTGGAATAAAGATCAATGGATGACAATTTGCGCACGTCAACCACTCTGTGTGCTCCTGGTGTGGAAAACGAACATGGGGCATCGAACCAGTGTTTTTAAAGACGATATCGAAGTCGACAGGGAACATTACGTCATCACCGTGGAGACTCATGCGCGGATCGATCAACCCCTGGCGCAGCGTCTGTACCCAATCGATAATGCCCTGCGAGTCTCTCGGGAAATCGGCCATCGATTCATAGGGCTCCTGCAGCAGATGCACGGCATCATTAGCAGGGTCATGTATACCATCCTCAGCCAGAGGCACCACCTCACCCTCAGTCTGAAAATGTAACCCCCTCGACCAGATCGCTGTAATTCCAGGCTCCGATTGTTGACTGGCCTCGATGCCACTGGCATCAGCGGCATTACCTTGTGAGGCAAATGTTAAACAGGCCAGTAGTGCGAACACACGCCACCAACCTCTGGTTAGCAGCATCTCCTGTGATCGTTCACTCATGGCCTGGATCATGCTATCTCACTCCTACCATCCGTAATGCACGTTGTATTTGAAATGTTGCACCCTGCAACATCAGAATCGCGTTTTTATAATCCTTCTTTTCAGCAACAGGCAGTGACTGCTGGTAGATATCTTTGCCTTTCACCACAAACTGGTCCATCAGTTCAACCGCACGCTTAGATGGCCGCTTTTGCTCGATGGCTAACGGTACCAGCTCTTCATAACTCAGATAACGCGCCAGTTCATACTCATATTCTTCCAGAGGCGAATCGAAAGTCTTATCATATACCACAGTCTGGTTCTCAAGTATCTTACCCAATGCAGTGGTGATTGTCTGTTGCAGCGTTTTCATCAAACGATTCGCCGCGCCAATCTCTTTCATCTCATATAGACTTTCCGCCGCTTCAATCGTACTTTCCAGTTCAGCATAGCTCAAATGGTCACGCACATCGGTCCGGCCACTCTTCTCCAG
>CALZMY010000235.1 GCA_945788675.1 uncultured Gammaproteobacteria bacterium
CTTTTGGGCCACCTCAGGAATCAGTACCTGCTGCTCAACAAAGCCAGCAAACATTTGATGTAATGCGATCTTGCTTACATTTTTATCAAGTTTAATCAGCTGCTTCGCCACATAAATGAGCGCATCTCCAGTCACTCGCTCATATCTATTTATCACAGCAGAGCGGGACACCATCTCATCCAGTAGCTCATATTCTGATTTACCGGCAACGGATGCCACCTTTTGGACAATACGCCAGTAGGCTTTCTGAAAAGCCCGCACCTGACGTCGCCGATAGGGTGTTATGTTCACATCCTCCTCATCAGCATAATCAGAGCGCATTACCTCGATAAAATGCTCTGCCGTCATCCAGTCGCCACCCGTCTGAAACCATTCCGGTAACTCACGCAGGATATCTCGCATACAAAATACTGCATCCCAACTGATGCCATCACCGACCGCATAAATACCGCGTACAGATTTAGCGCGTTCAAATATCGAAAACAGGCGACGAAACCCATCAATCAACTCAGCGCCATATCCATCACGCAAATACAACCGAATATATGACGTTTTAAAACCCATTTTATACAGCAATAACTCGTTTCTGGTCTGTGAAAACACATTCAAAAAAACATTAATCGCTGGCGCATCAGAAAATTCTTTAATAGGGCGTTTTTTGCCTCTTATTAAATAATCAGTTATCTGCGAAAATGTCTGCACAATATATTTCGCCTTATTTTTCTGTTCCGTAATGGTGGTTGACATGCGTTCGGCATCATCATAACGATACTCATAATGAAAAAGACCAAACTGACGCAACGAACCGTAATCGATAATACCGCCATCAGACAAAATATTATCGCCATCCCAATCCATCCAGCAGAATATATAGTCACTTTCTAAACGTGCTGCCATGCGGCCAAAGGCGTGGGCAATATGATCAAGCATTGCTGGATACCTGTTATTCCCAGGAACCATTGGCCAATCACCATTAGCAACCTGCCGTTCAATATAGAAGTCAACCGCCGCCTTCAACCTGTCATATCGACCTTGCTTCAAGTGATGAAAAAAGTGCGCAGGTCTTAATAAGTTCTTCGCGGTACGCACATTCACGGAAGTGCCATCAGGGTAGCCTATCAGTAACAAGGTGCGTTCTGTTGTTATATTACTGCGATGAAAGATATCACTCATCAACGCTGCACCCACACCATCGAGTAGATCCCCTCGCCCACTGCCATATGAGGCATTGTTGTCGCCACTCTTAAAATAGCGCCCTTCATGAGCAGTTGCAGGACTAAGACAGGTAACACCCGTTCCACAACTTGAGATATCCCACGTCACTCCCCGCCCCGTGAAACAGCCATTCCAGATACTACGACCATCACCAGAGGTTAAACCGGTACGCCCAGGGTGCTGCAACTGTAAGTAACGTGTTGCCATATATTTTTCTGCGCGAATCTCTGCCGGGGACACAGTCACACCCTTTTCAATGTCATACTCGTTGATCACTTCGATACTGAAGGTCCCAAGTAACTTTTCACACAATTTCTTATTCAGTACATGACGATGTCCCTCAGGCAGTAGCCCCATCTCTTTGGCCAACTCAAAATTAAAATAGAAAACCTCGCCACCATGACGCGTCTTAACCCTGTATTCAACGTACCCATCAGGGACTGCAGGTTTGAATGGGTGGCTTCCGTCAATCGTGTCAAACGCCGCATACCGAGCGGATCTGGAAAATCGACCTCCACCACTTCTCCGATTGTTTTTGCTCATATTTTTCATATCGGATAGCACCAGGCCTACTTTAGAAAAACAGCGGGGTATAACTTCTATAATTCTTCAGAAGTTCCTCCTGTGGCCGCTAAATTAAGCAACATATTCAATCAAATTTTAAGCGACCGTATGAGCACAAGAATAGAGAATGTCCCCAGGCTCAAGACTGTTCCTGCATCCATTAATGCACAACTTTACAACATTACACGGCTGGCAACGATCAGATTTGGCACACCACTTCGTCTACGGCTACCCGGCCTCAGAACCATCGATGTCATCCTCAATAGAAACACCTGGGTGTGTGTCGATCGTGCAATGTATGACCTTCCAGCACTTGCCTGGACTCACATCAACCATGAAGCACGGCTTGCACTGCATACCCCTGTTGAAAGTGAGCTACACTACTATCATATTCATGCAAACATCTCAGCACATAAGGTACTGGATAGCCTACACGCAGGACTGGAAGAGATGTTAGCCAACGCTGCGCCAAACAAGCCAGGACAGGTCATAAAATTACCCCAGCCAAAATGATAAATCACTACGAGTAGCCGTACAGATCATCACCCCAACTTTCACCGGGATAGCAAAGTGTTTTATTAAAACGGATATTAAAGCTGTATGAATGGAAGCACTACCGGGAACTGGTATCAACCGAGCAGGATACGCTTACGGCCTCTGATCTTATTTTTACGCTCACGCAGAATACGCATTTTTTTTGCCTTTTCTCTTTCAAACACAGTAGCGGCCTCACTCATACTGATAGCACCACGTTCAACCTGCTGGCACAATCCACTCCGTAAGCGATGTAAGCTCTGCCAGGTAGAGAAGTACTTATATTTTGAAACAACTCGTTCCCACTGCTGATTGCCCTTCTCTTGACTACAGTAATCATCGCTCTCTGCAATTGCAGTACAAGAGAAAAAAGAGAACAAAACGGTCATGGCAATAACTTTAATCTTCATACTGGATATATCGTCCAACCCCACCACTTCTTGACAGGGAAAAGACAAAAATATCAGGCTTGCACAGTTGAATTTCTATGCGACATCGCTAGCCATATATTTTTTATATTAAAAACATATGGCTAACAACTTTCAAGACTGAAGTAGCCTACGGAGGAATTCCACAGGCTAATGAGAGAACAAATAAAACACCTTTTTCGATAGCATCAGCTACGGCGAATCAATGTCCCGACCCCTTGATTGGTAAAGATCTCAAGCAGTACCGCATGCTCAACACGTCCATCGATGATGTGCGCTGTATTGACGCCACACTGCACTGCCTCCAGCGCACAACGAATCTTCGGCAGCATCCCTCCATAGATCGAACCGTCTGCAATCAGCTTTTCAACATCCTTGCGTGTTATACCGGACACCACATTGTCATTTTTATCCAGCACACCGGCTGTATTTGTCAAAAGCATTAGTTTCTCGGCACCCAGGACCTCCGCAATCTTACCCGCAACAAGATCAGCATTGATATTATAAGACTGTCCATCCTTCCCCACACCAATAGGGGCAATGACCGGGATAAAATCGCCGCCAACCAACATATCGACGACTGAAGTATTGATACTGGAAACCTCACCTACATGTCCAATATCAATAATCTCTGATGCATTCATTTCAGGGGCACTACTGGTAAAGGTCAATTTACGCGCGTGAATAAGATCACCATCTTTACCAGTCAGACCCACGGCCGAACCACCATGCTGGTTGATCAAACTAACGATTTCCTTATTGACCAGGCCGCCCAACACCATCTCAACCACATCCATGGTCTCGCTATCGGTAACACGCATTCCTTCTACAAAATGGCTCTCCTTGCCAATCTTCTCCAATAGTGCGCCGATCTGAGGACCGCCGCCATGTACAACGACTGGATTCATACCCACCAGTTTCATCAATACAACATCACGCGCAAAGCTATTCTTCAGCGCATCATCTACCATCGCATTACCACCATATTTGATCACAATGGTCTTACCAGAAAAACGCTGTATATAAGGCAGCGCCTCAGTCAATACCTTTGCAATATTCATTGCCGATGTCGTGTCTAATGTCATATCAATACTCGATCAGTAAAACTTGAAAACCTGCTTAACTATATCCAGCCTCTACATACAGTCATACTAGAATGGGAGCTTCAGGTCGGATGAGATGTTCAGCATCGCTTCTTTAAACCTGCCCTGAATACGCTTAAGCGAGTCTTGGCTATCCGCTTCAAAACGAATCACCAGGCAAGGTGTTGTATTAGAGGCACGCACCAATCCCCAGCCATCACCAAAATCAACACGCATACCATCAATCGTGTTCATCTTACCATCCTCAAAACTAACCTCAGCGACAAAACGTTTAATGAACGCATGATGTTCGCCTTCATCCATTTTTACCTGTAATTCAGGGGTACTGTGAGCCTCAGGCAGGGCCGCAAATAGCTCTGTGGGAGTCGCGTCACTTGCCGTTAAAATCTCAAGCAGCCGCGCCCCAGTATAGATGCCATCATCAAACCCATACCAGCGCTCTTTGAAAAAAATATGGCCACTCATTTCGCCCGCCAGCAACGCCCCAGTCTCTTTCATCTTCGCCTTAACCAGTGAATGCCCCGTTTTCCACATCAGCGGTTTTCCACCATTATCTGCGATCACCTTCCCGAGGTGATTGCTACATTTGATATCGTAAATAATTTCAGCGCCGGGATTCCGCGCCAGCACATCAACCGCGTAGAGCATCATCTGCCGATCGGGCCAGATCACATGGCCAGTGGAGTCCACTACGCCGAGGCGATCACCATCACCATCAAATGCAAAACCCAGATCGGCACCATAGGCCTCCACAGCGAGTATCATGTCCTGTAGATTTTTGGGCTGACTAGGATCCGGGTGGTGATTGGGAAAGTGGCCATCCACCTCACAAAATAGTTCGATCACATCGCAGCCCAGCTTTCTAAATAATTCGGGGGCTATGACACCCGCCACGCCATTGCCACAATCGACCACTACCTTCAGTTGACTCGTAAGCTTAATATCACCGACCACCCGCGCCACATAATCCGGAATAATATCCAGTGCCCGGTACGCTCCTTCATCACCGTCGTGAAAATCACCCCGTTCAATACGACGTCGCAACCCCTGAATCGCCTCTTCTGCCAGCGTTTCACCACCCAGCACCATCTTGAAACCGTTGTAATTAGAAGGGTTGTGGCTACCGGTCACCATGACACCAGAGTCAATACCCAGATGGTGGGTCGCAAAATAGAGCAGTGGTGTGGGTACCATGCCGACATCAATGACATCGCGACCCACATCACGCAGTCCCTGCGTCAGCGCCGCGACAAAGGCACCGCCGGAGAGACGTCCGTCACGCGCCACTGCTACGGTCTGCTGATTACGCGCATGGGCTTCACTACCGATCGCCCGACCGATGTCATAGACCACTTCATCGCTCAACGTCTCACCCACGATGCCTCGAATATCATATGCCTTAAAAATTGACGCGGAAAAATTACTACTCATAAGCCTGCATCACTCCCCAATCAGAGTTAGTTATTTAATGACGACCTGAATGACCAAAGCCACCCGCGCCGCGATCGCTGCTATCAAACTCATCAACGATATCAAAACTCACCTGCACTACCGGCATAAATACCATCTGCGCGATGCGTTCCCCAACATTGACCACAAAAGGAGTGTCACCGCGATTCCAGCACGAGACAAACAGCTGCCCCTGATAATCTGAATCAATCAGCCCCACCAGATTCCCGAGCACAATGCCGTGCTTATGTCCCAGACCAGAACGCGGCAACAGCACCGCCGCCAGCGACGGGTCTGCCACGTGGACCGCCAGCCCCGTCGGAATCAAATGTGTCTCACCCGGTTGAATCTCCAGCGTCTCATCAATACAGGCGCGCAGATCCATCCCCGCCGAGCCGTCTGTGGCGTAGGCAGGCAGTGGTAACGCTTTGCCAATACGTGAATCAAGAATTTTTAGTTGAATCTTTTGCATCAAACCTCTCCGCTACAATTTGAATCAGTGCCCGCGCCAGCTTCTCTTTAGGCATCATCGGTAACTCCACTCCACCCTCTTGCCATAACAACTTCAGCGCATTTTCACTGCTGTCAAAACCGCCACGCTCACTTCCCACCCGGTTGGCAGCAATCATATCGAGCGACTTTTTCTCCAGCTTGATGCGCGCATTTTCCTCCAGGCGCTCTGTCTCGGCGGCAAAACCAACCACAAACAGCCCTCCTTTATCCGCAGCAATCGTCGCGAGAATATCGGGGGTCTGCTCAAGCGAAAGCTGAGCACTGCCAGCCTGTTTTTTGATCTTCTGCGACGCTACCTGCAACGGACGATAATCGGCCACGGCCGCCGCTGCGATCACGATCTCCTGGCCATCCAGATTCGCCGTTACCGCTGCCAGCATCTCTTCCGCCGAACGCACATCGATGCGCGTCACCCGCTCCGGCGTACTCAATGTCACCGCTCCACTAACCAACGTCACCCGCGCACCGGCCTCGGCCGCCGCCGCCGCAATCGCAAACCCCATTTTGCCCGAGCTACGATTCGAGATATAACGCACGGGGTCGATATCTTCCTGCGTTGGTCCGGCCGTAATCAGCACATGTCGGCCAGCGAGCAGCCCTGTATCAAATAGCGCAGCACTCATCTCGACAATTTGATCCGGCTCCAGCATACGCCCTGGCCCCACCTCGCCACAGGCCTGCTCACCCGCTACGGGACCAAACAATTTTGCCCCTCGTTCCACTAGCTTTACTACATTGGCCTGTGTCGCTTCACTGGCCCACATCTGCTGGTTCATCGCCGGCGCAACCGTGAGCGGCGCTTCACTGGCAAGACAGATCGCCGACAACAGGTCATCAGCCTGCCCCTGTACCAACTTCGCAATAAAATTGGCGCTCGCCGGGGCCACCACGATCAGATCCGCCCAGCGTGCTTGTTCGATATGCCCCATGGTCGCCTCGGCATCGGCATCCATCAAGGCCGTACGCACCGGACGTCCCGACAGGGTCTGAAGTGTAAACGGGGTGACAAATGCCTGCGCGGCCTCGGTCATCACCACCTGCACTGTGGCACCTGCGTCACACAGGCGACGTACCAGCTCGGCACTCTTATAGGCCGCGATGCTGCCAGTCACTCCCAGCAAAACCCGTTTATTCGCTAAACTACTCGCCAAACTACTCATTGATCTGTTATGCCGCTCGTCGCTTACAGCCAGGTGATTGTTGCTACCAGGCCCAAAAATCCCGCAAAGAGATATCCTGCAAATAAAACGCGTAAGATAACATTTAATTTCAGCGATGACTTGTACTATAGTGCTGTTGAACATCAGGCATCCACACGGAGGTGATCATGCCACCCATCACAGACTGGCCCGTTGACGAACGTCCACGGGAAAAATTGCAACTACGCGGCGCTGAGGCACTCTCAGATGCCGAACTACTCGCCATCTTTCTTCGCACCGGCATTCGCGGCAAGACCGCTGTCGATCTCGCCCGCGACCTGCTCAACGAACACGGCACATTGCGCGCGTTGCTAGGCGCCGATCACAGCCGCTTCTGCCAAAGTGCCGGGCTCGGCACCGCTAAATTCATCCAGCTCCAGGCAGTACTGGAGATGAGCCGACGCTATCTGCGCGAGACGCTGGAGCGAGGAGAAGCCCTCAGCTCACCCGATGACACGCGCCGCTTCCTGCTGGCACAGTTGCGTGATTACGACTTTGAAGTCTTTGCCTGCCTCTTCCTCGATAGTCGCAATCGCATCATCTGCTTCGAAAAGCTCTTCAACGGCACGATTAACGGCGCCAGCGTCCACCCACGCGAGGTGGTCAAAAAGAGCCTGTTACACAACGCCGCTGCGGTGATATTCGCTCATAACCACCCGTCGGGTGTCGCAGAGCCAAGTAGCGCCGACAAACGGCTGACACGCCAGCTCATCGACGCGCTGGCGCTGATAGAGACCCGAGTCCTCGATCATCTGGTTGTCGGCGATGGTGATGTGCTCTCGTTCGCCGAACAGGGCCTGCTGTAACTCATTGAAACCAAAGGAGGGCAGTTTTTTATACTTGCGTCACCAGGGCCATTTTGGTATAAAGTCCGGCTTTCGTTTATGCACTTCTTTGTTTGGAGGCTTTTGCACAATGTCCAGGGTATGTCAGGTCACAGGAAAACGACCAATGGTGGGAAATAACGTTTCTCACGCAAATAATAAAACAAGGCGCCGTTTTCTTCCTAACCTCTCCAGTCATCGTTTCTGGGTCGAGGGTGAAAACCGCTGGGTGCGTCTGCGCGTCAGCTCGAAGGGCATGCGCATTATCGATAAATGCGGTATTGACAAAGTGCTGGGCGACATCCGCGCCCGCGGCGAAAAAGTCTAAGGAGCAGAGAGATGCGTGAAAAAATAAGACTCGTTTCCAGCGCCGGTACCGGCCATTTCTACACCACTGACAAAAACAAACGCACCATGCCAGAAAAAATGGAGATCAAAAAATTTGATCCTGTCGTGCGCCAACATGTCATGTATAAAGAAGCTAAAATCAAATAGTTAAACCTGATTTAGGCAAAAAAAAAGCCCTCATCTGAGGGCTTTTTTTTGCCTAAAATTTAAC
>CALZMY010000236.1 GCA_945788675.1 uncultured Gammaproteobacteria bacterium
GACCCGCATGAACCAGCTAATGTCCATGAGTCGTAAACGCCATGTCTCGACACACTCAGTCAATGCGGCTGATTCAGCCGCACTCAGTTTTTCGCCTTGCTGGTAGCGTTGTGATAGCAGATTGCCTGAAAACAGTTGATGCCACTGTTCGATCACTTCATTCACTGACCAATCTGTAGCCACTTGTTGATCCACATGTAAAACAACATGGTAGTGGTTTGACATCACTGCGTATCCGCAGAGATCGATGGCAAAAATCTGTGAAAGTTCATGCAAGCGATCTTCAATCCACTGGCGACGATGTTCGAAGCTATGTGAAGTGGCAGCATCTTCACCACACAAAAAAGCACGGCGAAGAGCCTGCCCCACGAAGTGTTTTGGGTACGCAGCGAGAGACACAGTGGTAATAGGGTGTACTTGCCAGTGAAACCTGGGCTTTGCGAGGCTTAGGCATCGGTCAACTCCTTTGACGCAATGATTAATCTGGAACTCCTAAAGCGGACACTATATCTGAATGCGGATATTGTCAATAACTATCATGGATGTCCCTTTTATTTTTTATTATGAATTAGGAGTTCGCCATACACACGCTTACTGTCGCTAGTGAAATTATGGCCCTCTAACTTTTTCATCATCGCTAAGTCCTTTAAATAGATTCTTCTTCATATCAAACTCTATATTGGTATCGTTATCATTGGGGTTCAAATAGTAAGTCATACCAAAAAAACCTGTGTCCATTTTCAGAAAACCACCCAGTCTAATTGGCCCATATATTTTCCCATAACGAGCACTAATGATATTCCCTTCATCATCAACTTCTGTCCTTACACGGAAATAAAAATTTTGATCCAAACGGGGATTTAACTGGCTAGAACTGTATCGTTTGTCAGGCAAGCGTTTCTTTTCCAAAATAAATTTGTCATCATAATTATTTGAGGGGGCATGATATGATGATTTGAATTGACTTCCCTCATTTGGATTAGCATAAAATGATTGAATACCATCTGCTGGATTACTGAACTTCAATGTAAGGGTGGCGTCATAATCTTTACGCGACGCTACCCGCTTTCTCTCTAGTTTAAAAAGAAAATCCTTCACCAGGCCCTTTCCATGAGGCACCACCCAGTCACGCCGTTCAAGGTCGAAACCGATAAATTCTCCAACCACAGGGATTTCCTGAATTTTGAGTTGCAGCGCATAGAGCGGCACAGGGTCTTTAATCTTTTTTAAGATAACGTCAAGGGTCGGATTCCATGGTTCCCAGCGGCGAAAACCAACGACACCACTCACACCTGTAAATTTCTTAGACCAATAGGCAGAAGTATAATAACCCTCCATTTTTGAATAATAATCCACTGCCTGCTGGCCTTTCCCCTCGATTACCACTGTGCCATCGACATTGGTAACATCTGAAACAGTTTTAGTTACGGTTCCAGGGCCATTATTAGCGGGTTCAAAAAACATCACTCCAGCTTCAGCGCCAATAATGGGATTACCGACTTCGTCCGTAACTTTTATTGTCATTTTGGCTACAGGTAAAGCTATAGCTGCTTCACCGATCAGCGCCACCACAAAAAAGCATAATATTTTAGCTAGTTTCATCGCATATTTCCTTTATCCACCATCCTATCAAATACTCCATGCACATAACGATACGCTACATTTTTAAAATCGCTATGAAACCACCTAACCACTCCGCCACTTCTCTCTGCAGGCCATTTCGTAGGCAAAAGATTCATGTCTTGACTATCATTCACATCAAAACCACTTATTTGAGTACTCCCAGCTGCAAACGAAAGCGCTGGAATCGCGTACCCCATTAAATAAGGAAAATCATTAAATGCCACTTCACTTCCTCCAGCCTGATCAAAGATTCCCTCATCTCTGAATGGTTTGAAAAATGGGATGGTCTTCAATTCGTCATTTTGTATAGCAAAGGCATCCTGTGGTGCCATGTTAAAATAGCTTTCACAGGGGTCAAGAGGTGGCGATAATACATCCTTAACACAGTTAAATCCCCAACCACCCGTTGCAGTTCCATTATTCAATAATGCCGCCAAATTGCTTGTACCCTTTGACTTTTCCTGTACACTCCAGGCGTTTTCACCTGCTAATTTATATGAAGGAAACAACAGACCAACCACAGGTTCGAGGCTATTCGGTACGCCTTCATCATCATTTTTCAAGACTTCCTCGCCAGTCGAGTAGAATTGAAACATATTCGTCTTCGTTACCACAGCTTCAAACCGGTCACGCCAGGTTAGCTTACGGCGGTAATCACTAACAGGAAAACGAGTATGCCACTCCACCGACCAAAGACGACGACCGTCGGGATCATTAAATAAACCATCGGCCGCGCCCGAGTAGAATTTGTCCCAATCGGTATGGCGCATATATTTTGCGTTCTCAATTGCACCATCGTATGACTCTACAGCCACCGCTGGATTGACCAAGAAGTACTGATCCACATTCATACCAAAATCCTCAATGGCACTGCTAACCACCATATTCCCCAGGCTATGCCCAGCAATGATTTTTTTATTACCGACAATCGATGTATTAACGACCTTCGCCAGGTCATCCGCCGTATAGAATGCATTTTCAACATTGCCCCAATAATTAACACCGCCGTCTATTATCCCTTCATCTCCTCTCCAGCCTACTCCGGTAAACAGGGTATTCGATCCCGAATGAAAAAGCCGTTTAAAGGTCTCTGACTGGAAAACCCGACCATTTTCTTCATTCACACTGAAACCATGTAAAAAGACAAAGTGTCGATTCCGATCAAAGGTATCGGGTAAGACCAAGGCTGTTTGCTGAGCCTGTAATTGACTGTCGATCTCGGTAATATCAGGCTGATCATTAGATGGATTATTGAGTGACTGCAATCCTTGCCCCCACAATCTGGAAGCCTCATCACGACCACGTAGCGATACCTGTTGATACATCTTTTCTACTGTCGTAGTTCTAAGCGCAAGCTTACTTCTTAATGCTTCTCTACCATCTGTTTTGGTGGCAGTTATCACTAAAGGAAAACGTGTAGCAGAGCGTGCTTCTACCAGCATTACCCCTTTATCAGCGTTATTTTTAATTAAGTTGATAAACCCTGCTGGCAAGGTAATCCCAGCGGCTGTCACCTGATGTACTGGCACTTGACCTAGTTGCGTTGCATTTTGCCAGACACCAAAGAGCGGGGTAATATTTTGCATATCTATCTCTTTCAGATAGACATCTGAATTACTGTGTGCCATCTCAGTGTAGACGACATTCACTGCTCCTTCGGCCTGACTAAGTGTATAGGTATAGTTCTCGGCATCTGGAACTGCATTGATAAACTCATGCAAATTGACCCCTACAGCAAAAAAATCGATCAGATCACGGCTACCATCAATCTTGGTATCAGCATAATCAGGGCTGCCGCTTCCTGGCACGTCGTCCCCTGAGGTCTCAGAACCAGGGTCATCATTGTCATCATTCACCCAAAACACTTGAGGATACTCCCAGGCCACTGCATCGGTACGGGCTGTGAGCGTATCATATTGGCGCCCATCAAAATCGATCTTGCCATCACGATTAAAATCTGGCGCAATTATCTTGTCAATTTCAAACGCCCACTCCCATAATGTATTCCCGACGTCATTGTTGGCATATAGCCGAATACTATTAAAATCTTCTGGATCAAGACTTCTAAGACTCGATAGATCATCAAACTCGATTGTCTCACCTGCTCCCAAGGTTACTTGGATCTCCCCAGCACCCACCGCAAAAACCAGCTCTTTTTCTGCACCTGCATTGAAATAGTCTAGCGGCAGCAGATCTGTAGTGCTGAGGTCATAAACGAGATTAATGAGATCGGCGCCACCGAGCGTTGTCGAGTTCTGACCGAGCAGGTCTATAAGCTCCTGAGGCTGCCCCTGGTCATCGTTGACCTGAGCAACAATCCCGCGCATCTCAAGCTGGTAGTTACTAAACTGAAACTCAGGCCGGTAGACCCAGTTATAGAGCGGCTCGGGCTTAGCTAATGTGATATTGGGATTTGCCTGACTCAGCTGCCGGTACACCTGACGCTGAATCTCCGTCGCTGCTTCATCAAAGAGTTGCACCTTAAACGGCACATAATTATCAGGCCGTTTTTCCAGAATCCCGGGGTTCTGACCGCTTGAACTAAAATCAACCGCTTCGATCCTTAGATTGTTGGTATCAATAAAGATCGGATTACCGCTCTTCGGTTCACCGTTGACGTGAACATAGAAATGCTGCGCCTCTTCGATACCCTGGTTAGGGAGTCGCAGAATCTGCAGCCGTTTGCCGGGGTTGATCTCGAAGGTGCTGATGCCGTTGCCACTACTATCCTGCGGTAAGGTCTTGTCGCCACTGAGCGAAGCGATGCGACCGGTATAGCCCGCACCTGTGAGGGCTTCGGGCAGCGGGCGTCCTTTGGGATCACTCCATTCGGTGGTGATGGCGATGTAGTTGTCGCTGGTAAGCGCAGCCCCTTCAAAGCCGATGATCTGGTCTTCCCTGAACCTTCCAGCCTCCAAACCATGTTTTATATTGTAACCACGCTCTGCACTAATCTTGAGATCAGGTGGCGCCATCTCGATGGTGTCAATGTTGAAGCTAAGACCAGTTGCTCCCTCTTCACTGGCCGCCTTCATCGTGGTATCGGCGACACCCATATAACCGCTGGCGCGGTTGATGGCGTAGATGCGGATCTGGTCACCCGGCTGCAGGTGGTCGGCCTGACGCTGATGCAGATCCGGGTTAATGCCGCTCTTGCTCTGCCACTGTGCGTAGTTGACACTGATGGCACTGAACCCTTCCCGTCCAAAATGGAGGCGATCACCGAAGCTGTTGCGCATCTTCAGGGTGTAGAAGAACTGGCTGTTCTCGGCATCGACACCGGTGTCGACCGGGTTGACATCCTGATCTCTGAGGCCGATCCGTTCGGCGATCAGTTTGCCGTCGGAGA
>CALZMY010000237.1 GCA_945788675.1 uncultured Gammaproteobacteria bacterium
AATGGTGATCGAGTTGTTGTGACCCTCAACGGGAAGTTCCTGCCCTATAAGTCCTGGTAAATTCACCGGAAACGGGAACGCTCACAAAAAATATTCGTAGGCTCCCAGATCTTGGGAGCCTTTCTTTGCCATATTTGAAAATAATTGGAAATGCCAACGTGCAAAACTATTTTCAATCAGGGGAAAACAGATATGAACACAACTGAAGACCCAAGACCACCACTCCCACCATTCGATTCCGAGACTGCAGCCCAGAAAGTTCGCATGGCGGAGGATGCGTGGAATACCCGTGACCCTGAGCGGGTTTCACTGGCATACACGCAAGATAGTACCTGGCGAAACCGCTCTGAGTTCTTATCGGGCCGCGAAGCTATCGTTCAGTTTCTCACTCGAAAGTGGAGCAAGGAACTGGATTACCGTCTCATCAAAGAGCTTTGGGCGTTTCATGATAATCGAATAGCTGTACGCTTTGCATACGAGTGGCATGACGACTCTGGCCATTGGTACCGTTCCTATGGTAACGAAAACTGGGAGTTTGACGAATACGGGTTTATGCAGCGACGCATTGCCAGCATCAACGACCTACCAATTCCTGAGAGCGAGCGGAAGTATCATTGGCCGCTAGGCCGCCGTCCCGATGATCATCCAACTCTTACTGAACTAAATCTATGATTACCAATCGGATATCACCTAACAACGTGCCTATACCAGATTGTGAACATCCCCCGTTCCGCTATTAATAAAAGGTGACGGAGGGATTATTTTTATACAATAGTGACAACTGATCAAAATTTAATCCCTCCGTCACCTTTTTATTTTCGGCCAGTGCCACTGAACTTAAAAGCAAAGAATTAGCCGGACACCCACCTTAATCTACCCAGGAAAACATCAGAATAATAAGCAGTTACCTAGTTTACTTATGATGGGTGTCCGGCTAATTTGAGACGAACGATGATGGTATATAGCGTTTTACGCTCCACCATCGTCAGCAAGACCCCAGAGTGCCCCTTTCCAATAACCGTTCATCAATGTCAACGTTAAGATGGGTGTCCGGCTAAGCTTCGGCTAAGCTCTAAGCTCTTTTAGGTTGGCTCGTGCTGTTGACAGGGGCGGTCATATAGATGTTAGTTTTTTGATTTTCGAGCATTCATCACAAGCTTAACTCGTTAATAGCCAAGCTCATCATAACCAAAGCATCTACAGTCCAAAATACCGCGAGAACATATGCTGTAATCTGCGCCGACCTTGTTCCAATCTTTAGCCCACGCTTTCCTAGAACAATTCTAGTTATGGTAAAACAGCCTGGTATGTACAAGTAAACAGCTCCCCCAACTAGTGCAAATGCAGGCCACCATTCATTCCCAATAATCATCAAATATCCTGATACCGGAAGAATCCACATGAGCAAAAAATCCATTATTCCCATGCTGAATCTTTCGAAAGCAAGCATCGTAGGGTCCATAACATCTTCAGTTTCGGAAAGTCCGAGCTTAGTGGCTAAATCATTATTAAAGACTGCTAATGTTTGTCCGACCCAACCAATGAGGCCTAAAATTATTGTAATTATGCCTATCGTGAAAGTCATTGGTATCTCCCTTTAAGCAAAACTAACGAGCACGTATTCGGGGTCAGTGTAAAACTAAACGTCCGCTTCGGGTAGCCGTCCACCACCCACTATAACCGCAAGACCGCCCGGTGTATTAAGCATCTTGCTGGCTGCTGCGCTCACTTGATTAACCCTCATTGAATACACGCTGTGATTATCCGATACGTAAACAATCAGCCGTTTGCGCATCCTACATTAAACACCTTTAACACCCGTGTATTATCACCACCAGTTTGCTGTCCTCTTTTGGGGCATGGCCCTGTTCCACTGCACACAGGTCACGCACTATCAAGGTTCAACTGGCCTGATCTGGCTTGCGATAACCTACAAAACATACATTAAAAATAAAGACTTAAGCCGTTATTTCATTAGCTGGCACACCTATTGCTAAGACAGGGTATGAGTTTTTCAGTACGGCAGCAGCGACATAACCAATGCTGGCGTAATACAAATAGTAGGGTGCAACGGCGCACCAATATGACAACGGGGTCATAACAGGAGCGATGCCCTGTTGTGGCCCTTATTATTTTGATATATCGATTGAGGAGTCGTTCATGTATACAAGTAAGCTTTCCAGAAAGCAGCTGGTTTCCCTGTTAGCGGTTGCAACATTGCCTGTCGCAATGCCGTTTTCAGCCGTCCATGCCGAAAACGCAGTGACCAAGGCACTGGCAGAAGGGACAGGCTCCGCAAGTCTGCGGTATCGCTATGAAGTGGTTGACCAGCAGAACATTGCCGAAGATGCGGAGGCCTCTACGGTGAGAACCCGTGTTGGCTATAAGACCGGCGAGGTTGCAGGCCTTACTGGTTATGTTGAGTTTGAGGATGTTCGGGTTGTCGGCACCGAACGCTATAATAGTACCATGAACGGTCTCGGTATCTATCCGGTAGTGGTCGATGTTGAGAGCACTGAACTGAATCAGGGGTTTCTCTCATATAACGCTGGTGCAGAAACGACTGTAAAAGCGGGTCGTCAACGTATCATTCTCGATAACGCCCGTTTTGTCGGTAACGTCGGCTGGCGTCAAAATGAGCAGACCTTTGATGCCGTGATGGTGAGTAACAAATCACTCTCAGATACAGAATTCAAATACGCCTACCTGGGTAACGTCAATAATATTAAGGCGCTGAACGCTGATATCAAAGGGCATCTGCTAAACGTTTCCTATAATGGGCTAAGCGCAGGAAAGCTGACCGGTTACAGCTACATGCTTGACTATGAAAACTCGACCAAAGATACGCAGACACTCGGTATACGCTTCAGTGGCAAGCAGAAGGCAGGCGACGTGGGGCTTCTCTACACCGCAGAGTTTGCGACGCAGAGTGACTATGCCGACGCACCCAGTACTGTAGATGCCGATTACACCTTGCTTGAAGGTGGTGTAGCGGTAGCCGGTGTGACCGCCAAACTAGGTTATGAGGTGCTGGGTGGCGATGGCGTTTACGGCTTTGCAACACCGCTAGCGACCGGCCATGCCTTTAATGGCTGGGCAGATAAATTCCTCGGTACACCCAGCACAGGCTTACAGGATACTTATTTATCGGTCATGGGTAAGGTGGCTGGTGTGAAACTATTGGGTGTCTATCACGACTATAGTGCGGATGAAGGCAGTGCAGATTACGGTTCAGAGATTAATCTACTGGCCGCCAAAAAAATCTCCAAACACTATGCTGTCGGCGTTAAATACGCGAGTTACGATGCAGACACTGTCTCGGTTGATACTGACAAGTTATGGTTGTGGGGGCAGGCGTCATTTTAGTATGAATGCATCACGTATCAACATGGGTGATGTGTGAGTATAGCCCCTTGTTGATGCGTGACTGCCTGAAATAGGCGCTTAATTTAGAATAGTGTTTATTTAAGCTGGATAAAGATTATGAAATTGAAAGTGATGCTGGTTAATGAAGACCGGGCGCAACAAGCGGAACTTATGGCCGCTGTAGAAAGTGATGGCCATACCGTGGTGGCGCAAAACGATAGTACCACTGGTCTGTTAAAGCAGGTGCAGCAGGCTTCCCCTGAGTTATTGATTATTGAAACGCCAGAATTAGATGGCGCCACGCTCCAGGGGCTGGCGCTATTGAATCAGAAAGCACCGCTTCCTGTGGTTGTGATGACTTGCAATGACGACGAAACGTTGATTAATAAATCGGTACATGCAGGGGTGAGTGCGTATGTGGTCGACGATGCGCGTTATGAGCGGGTTGGGCCGATCATGCAGGCGGCCGTGGCGCGCTTTAAGGCATTTCAGAGTCTACGCAATGAACTGGATAAAACAAAAAGCACGTTGGCTGAACGCAAGATTATTGATCGCGCCAAAGGGATCTTGATGAAACAGCGTGGCTATGATGAGGGTGAAGCGTTTCACGCGCTACGCAAGCTGGCGATGAGTAAAAATAAACGACTGGGTGATATGGCTGAGAATATCGTTTCGGCGGCAGATCTGCTGGTGTAGTGCGGTAGGTCATACAGTAGATAGTATTTAGTGTTAGCGCCTCGGAGACGAGGCGAATTTAAAAATAGATGTGAGGCAACGGCGCTTCACTAATGGACAAAGGAGTCTATCGGTGCTGGGGTTTTCCCCTGCATAGATAGGCTCCTTTTTGTTTTACAAATAACGAAGGTGAAAGCAATGATAGAGATGAAACAACAGATGAGTTGTTATGCATTTAGAGATGACCGCAGCGTTGCCTCTCAGGTGGATAATAGTGGCGTCGGCAGATGGTTCCGTAAAAAGGGTTTTACTGCTGTTGCGATGATGAGTGCAGGGATGTTTGCACTTTCAATGGCGATTCTTCCTAATAGTGCATTTGCAGAGGTCGGTGAGCCTGAAAAAGAGGATCTGAAGTTCGGTTTTATTAAACTGACGGATATGGCGCCGCTCGCAATCGCCTATGAAAAAGGGTACTTCGAAGACGAAGGGCTCTACGTCACACTCGAGGCGCAGGCGAACTGGAAGGTACTGCTCGATCGTGTGATCGATGGTGAGCTCGATGGCGCACATATGCTGGCAGGCCAGCCCCTTGGTGCCACCATCGGATTTGGTACCCAGGCCGATATCATCACCGCCTTCAGTATGGATCTGAACGGTAATGCGATCACCGTCTCCAACAAGGTGTGGGGCGAGATGAAAAAGCATGTGCCACATGACAAGAGTGGCAAGCCGATTCATCCCATCAAGGCCGATTACCTGAAGCCTGTGGTCGAGCAGTATAAGGATGAAGGTAAGGCGTTCAAGATGGGGATGGTCTTTCCGGTTTCTACCCATAACTACGAGCTGCGTTACTGGCTGGCGGCGGGTGGTATTCACCCTGGTTATTACGCGCCGCATAAAGGCGACACCTCTGGGACAGTCAAAGCGGACGCACTGCTGTCGGTAACCCCACCACCACAGATGCCGGCGACGATGGAAGCGGGCACGATCTTTGGTTACTGCGTGGGTGAGCCGTGGAATCAGCAGGCGGTCTTTAAAGGGATTGGCGTGCCGGTGATCACCGATTACGAGATCTGGAAAAATAATCCTGAAAAGGTCTTTGGGGTTAGTAAGTCGTGGGCTGAGAAGAATCCTAATACCCATATTCGCGTGGTGAAGGCGATGATTCGTGCTGCACAGTGGCTTGATGAGCAGAACAATAAGAATCGCCCTGAGGCGGTGAAGATTTTATCGAAGAGTCAGTATGTCGGTGCTGATTATGATGTGATTGCCAACAGCATGACCGGTACCTTTGAGTATGAAAAGGGCGATAAGCGTTCGGTGCCGGACTTTAACGTCTTCTTCCGTTACAACGCGACCTATCCCTACTACTCAGATGCCATCTGGTACCTGACGCAGATGCGTCGTTGGGGGCAGATCGCAGAACATAAGTCTGACAGTTGGTACATGGATATTGCGAAGGAGGTCTATCGTCCGGACATCTATGCGATCGCGGCAAAAGCGCTGATTGCTGAAGGGCATGTGAAGGCGAAGGACTTTCCTGACTTTGGCAAAGAAGATGGTTTTCGTCCACCGCAGGAAGATTTTCTTGATGGCATCGTCTATGACGGTAGTAAACCCAACGATTATCTGAAAAAGTTTTCGATCGGTTTAAAGGGCAAAGATGTTATTTAGCCTGCTGGTATAGCTATGAACTGATTCATATATAGAACAGTCACCCTTCCGACGAGGGGAGGGTGCTCAACATCAAAGAAGCGTTGGTTATTATGAAAGCAAAGATTATTAATTTTTTAGAGACAACCGGCTTTTCATGGTCGGTACCGATGGTAAAGCTTGCCACCGGTGAGAGTCCACGTGAGCAGTTTCAGGAACTCTTTAGTCTACTGGGTTTGCCGATTATTGCGGTGGTTGTCTTCCTTACTATGTGGGGTGGCATGGCATCGCAGGTGAATACCAGTCTTGGTCAGCTGCCGGGGCCAGCGCAGGTGTGGCAGCAGGCGACCACGCTCTATGATGAACACCTTGAAGAGCGTGAAAAGGAGGTCGCCTTTTATGAGCGTCAGGAGTTGCGCAATGCAAAAAAACTGGAGAAGAACCCCGATGCTAAGGTGAAGGTACGTCCCTATACCGGCAAGCCCACCTTCATCGATCAGATTTTTACCAGTCTGCTGACGGTCTTTACCGGTTTCTTTATGGCAACGATTATTGCGATCCCGATCGGTGTTGCGTGTGGCCTCAGTGACCGGCTTTATACTGCGGTCAGTCCACTGATTCAGGTCTTTAAACCGGTCTCACCACTGGCGTGGCTGCCGATTGTGACGATGGTGGTCAGTGCGGTCTACGTGACCGATGATCCAATGTTTGAAAAGGCCTTCATCACTTCGGCAATCACGGTGATGTTGTGCTCGCTATGGCCAACACTCATCAATACGGCTGTCGGTGTCGCCTCAATCGATCGTGACCTGATTAACGTCGGACGTGTGATTCGTCTGCACTGGACTGCGCAGGTTTTCAAGGTGGCACTGCCGGCGGCACTGCCGATGATCTTTACTGGTCTGCGTATCTCATTGGGTATCGGCTGGATGGTGTTGATTGCAGCCGAGATGCTGGCGCAGAATCCGGGGCTTGGCAAGTTTGTGTGGGACGAGTTTCAGAACGGCAGTTCCAATTCACTGGGGCGCATCATGGTGGCGGTGCTGGCGATCGGTATCATCGGCTTTATCCTCGACTGGGTGATGGTCACGCTACAGAAACTATTTTCGCATGATCCTAATGCATCCATTCGTTAAACGAGGGAGATTGTTATGAGTGCACTATCAAATGTCGTGAGCCAGTTCTCATCCACAAAGGGCGGTGACACTATCGCCAGTCCTATAAATAAGGCGTTGCCAAACGATGAAATGCAAGAGGAAAGCCCGGTGATAGCGAAAACATACCTTGAGGTGTCGCACACCTCAATCGAATTTCCAACTAAAAAAGGCCCGTTCAAGGCGCTGGATGATATTAATCTGAAGATTGCGAAGGGTGAGTTTATCTCCCTGATCGGTCACTCCGGCTGCGGTAAGTCGACGGTGTTAAATATCATCGCCGGTCTGTTGCAGGCGACCGAAGGGGGGGTGATCCTCGAAGGGCGTGAAGTCGATGAGCCGGGGCCGGACCGTGCAGTGGTGTTTCAGAACCATTCGCTGCTGCCGTGGCTGACGGTTTATCAAAACGTTGAGTTGGCTGTGAAGCAGGTCTTTAAGGGAAAGAAAACCAGGGCTGAGATGGCAGAGTGGATCGAACACAATCTTGAGCTGGTCCATATGAGCCATGCGCTGCATAAACGGCCCTCTGAAATCTCGGGCGGGATGAAGCAGCGTGTCGGTATCGCACGCGCACTGGCGATGCAACCGAAGGTGCTGCTGATGGATGAGCCGTTTGGTGCACTCGATGCACTGACCCGTGCCCATCTGCAGGACTCGTTGATGGAGATTCAGAAGGAGATTCAGAACACCGTGGTGATGATCACTCATGATGTCGATGAGGCGGTGCTTCTGTCCGATCGCATCGTGATGATGACCAACGGCCCGGAGGCGACCATCGGTGAAATTTTGAAGATTGAACTAGAGCGCCCGCGCAACCGTGTCGAACTGGCCGATGATAGTGAATATAACCACTACCGCTCTG
>CALZMY010000238.1 GCA_945788675.1 uncultured Gammaproteobacteria bacterium
CCTGTGGGCATAAAGCGCTGCCACGCAGTCTCCTGATGTGGCAGCTCGGTGCGTACTGTCGTGACAACGCCGCGCTGATGGTAGGGCCAGCCACTGGTTTCTATGCTGGCGTGTTGACGCACACGTGAGTTGGCTCCATCGGCGCCGACGATAAGGCGTGTGGTGATCGTGCCACATTCTTTTAATTGCAGTTGAGCCAGCTCGCCATTGGTATCCTGATCTTCAAGGATCTCGGGACAGAATAGTTCGATGTTATCGAAGTCAGCGATGCGTTGGGTCATTGCCGCCTGAATGACGCGGTTCTCGATGATGTGGCCCAGTTTATCCTGTCCAATGTCGGCGCTATCGAAGTGAACGGCACCATTCCCTTCGGCGTCCCATACCTGCATCTCTCGGAATGGGCTGGCGCGCATTGCGACAATCGAATCCCACGCGCCAAGGCTGGTGAATATCTGCTGTGATGCGGCGGTGATCGCAGAGACGCGCATGCCAATGCTGTCTTGCGGCCACGCCATCTCGGCGGGACGTGCTTCGACGATGGCGACTTTCAGATCGCTACCGCCCAGTGCGCAGGCGAGTGTGGTGCCGACCATGCCGCCACCGATAATCACTACATCATAATCAGCGTTCATCATAAATCCTTAGAGCGGTATGCCACGTGCGAGTTTCGGAAGTTTACCGGCCAGCCCCATGGTCTGACGCATCAAGGCGCGTTTAAGTGGTGGAATCATATCCATCGCCAGCAGTCCGCTGTTACGCCCGATGACCAGTGGTGTGATCTGGTTGGAGAAGATACGTACCAGGCCATCGGTGAGACCGATGACGCAATCCTGGTCGTGTTTACGCCATTGGTCATATTGGTTTAGCACCGACAGCGCACCTATATCGGTTTCTTTTGCTTCTACGATCACTTGTGCAAGTGCAGCAACATCACGAATACCGAGATTAAAGCCCTGGCCGGCAATGGGGTGCAGCACATGTGCGGCATTACCAATCAATGCCAGTCGTGGACGAATATGTTCGTCGCTACGCAGTAGTGACAAGGGGTAGGTGTGACGTTGGCCAACCTTCTGCAATCGCCCGAGGCGCATGCCGAAGCGTTCCTGTAGGTGCGCTAAAAAGGTTGCATCGTCCCAGGCTGTGATTTCATCGGCCTTGAGACGGTCGACTGTCCAGACGAGTGAGCAGCGTCCCCCGGACATGGGTAACAGGGCGAGCGGACCGCTTTCGGTGAAGCGTTCGTAAGCGATGTTTTGGTGGTCACATCCCGGAGTGACATTGGCGATGACCGCATTTTGCAGGTAGTCGTCTGTGGTGTGACTAATGCCTGCTAGCTGACGTACTGCGGAACGACCGCCATCAGCGCCGACGATCAGTTTTGTGGTTAAGGTCTGTACCTGACCATCTCGTTCGATCACCACTTCGGCATCGTCGGCATTGATGGCGAAGTTTTTCAACTGTGCTGGGCAGATCAGCTCAATATTGGGAAGCGACGCCAGCTGTTTCGCAAAGAGCTGGCCGAGATCGCGGTTTTCAACCACATAGCCGAGCGCAGGATAGCCTTCGTGGGCGGCATCCATGCGTGTTGTGCCGAAGTGGCCGCGGTCTGAGACGTGAATCTTCTTGATCGGTGTGACGATGCTTGCAACTTGTCGCCACAGCCCCATTCCTTCAAATATTTTACGCGCGCCATAGGCGAGAGCGATGCTGCGGTCGTCATAACTGGGTTGCGATGCTGAGCGGAACGGTACTGCCTCGATAACAGCGACGCGTAACGCTTGATTGCCGAGCGCACAGGCGAGACTGGCGCCGACCATGCCGCCGCCGATGATTAACAGGTCAAAATGTTGTGCTGTTTGCTGCATATTGCTGATTAATTTGTTGTCGCCATCAGTGCTTCGATTTCATCCACCGTCTTGGGGACGCCTTCGCTTAATATCTCACAGCCGTCCTTTGTTACCAAAATATCGTCTTCGATGCGTATCCCGATGCCCCACCATTTTTTGGCAATCCCTTTGCTACCGGGTGGAATATAGATGCCAGGTTCGACCGTCAATACCATGCCGGGTTCAAGCAGGCGCCACACGCCATCGATTTTATATTCGCCGACGTCATGTACGTCCATGCCGAGCCAGTGACCGGTGCGGTGAACGAAGAAGCGGCGATATGCTTCGTCTTTTATTAATGTGCGCAGGTTGCCTTTGATCAAGCCTGATTTTTGCAGTCCTTTGGTGATTGCGCGCACGGCGGCGTAGTGAGGGTCGTTCCAGTGGTTGCCGGGACGAACGGCCTCGATGGCAGCTTCCTGCGCCGCCAGCACGATCTCATAAATCGCCTTCTGGGGTTCTGAAAATGTCCCGCCAACAGGAAAAGTTCTTGTAATATCAGAGGCATAGCACTGTTTTTCGGCGCCAGCGTCAATCAGCACCAGGTCGCCATCCTGTAGCTCCGCACTATTCCTTATATAATGGAGCACACAGGCGTTGGCACCGCCGCCAACAATCGACTGATAGGCCTGTTCACGACAGCCATGCTGTGCAAATTCGTGCAGTAATTCTGCTTCCAGTTGGTATTCCATCATGCCGGGGCGGCACACCTGCATCGCGCGGCAGTGGGCCTTGGCTGAGATCTTTGCCGCATCGCGCATTATTTTGATCTCACTACGGCTTTTGAACAGACGCATCTCATGCAGCAGATGGTCGAGTGCGACAAATTCATTGGGGGCGTGCACGCCGACACGTGATTTTCCACGCACCTGATTTAACCACTCCATCATCTTGTGGTCGAATTCCGCACTGAAACCCATGGTGTAAAAGACCTTTTCACGATCCTCCAGCAGGCCGGGCAATATCTCGTCGAGGTCGTCTATTGGGAAGGCGTCATCGGCACCATATTCCTCACATGCCCCTTCTTGCCCGGCGCGTGGCCCATTCCACATCTCCATCTTGGGGTCACGTTCCTGACAGAAGAGGATGTACTCTCCCTGTGGTCGTCCCGGTACCAGCACGATGACAGCATCAGGCTCGGCAAAACCACTGAGGTAGAAGAAGTTGCTATCCGGACGATAGGCGTGCTCTACATCGCGGTTACGTATCAGCATCGGTGCTGCCGGCAGGATTGCGATGCTGTCATGGCCCATCATCTGCATCAGACGGCGGCGGCGTTTAGGGTACTCATTTTTATTCATGCGGTCATGAGCCTTTCAGGTTTTATCATGGCTTTAATGCAACACTTTGTCATCGGGCGGCGCATCGTCTGTTGAATGTAGCTCTTCGAAGATCAGTTGTACGCCAACGCGTATATATTCGACAATTTCTACATAGGCAAATTCATCCTGTTCACTTTCTACTGTGTCGCCATGGCGTGCCTGCGAAAACTCGACCAGGTCCCGGCTGATCTCACCCACCTGCTCCGGTAGTGTAGAAAAATCCTTAATACCACCGGCAGCGAGTCCAAACAGAAAAGACTGGCACCATTCGGCCAGTGCTTCGGTACGCTGCTCCAGAGGCGTATCATCATCGGGGAGTAGCGGATAGAAATCACATTCACCACTGCTAAACTGACGCAGTGTATCGCGATGTAGTTCCTGCAATAGCTTGCCATCTTCACCTGCATCGAGGCTGTGCAGGCGTGTTCCGCCTGCGACAATGAGATCCTGCGGGTCATCGGAGGTCAATTGTTCCAGATTATCTTCATCCATCAATGCAAGCCACGCTTCACACTCAACATAACCTCGCGCACAGATCAAGCCGCATAACAGGCCATGCCCAGCGGTGGCGCTGACCATCAGTCCCAGGTGTGACAATGCGTCTTCAATTCTAGCTGTATCCATCTTTACTCCACGTTGACGCCATATATATTTACTGTTAGTGCAGCACATAGCGCTAACAAAGTAATCTACATTTACTGTTAACAAAACAAGGGGATAGTGATATGGCCTCAAAGCCCCCTGGTAATTATAGATGGATGCTACCATCTCTGTGGCGGATTCCACAGCGTTCAGACATTGACCCGGTGGTGGTGGCACTTTATATTTACGTTATGACTACTGATAAAGCACTTGCTTACGAAGAGCAAAAGATCAAAAAACTGGAATTTTCTGTGGACGAACTCGCGCGTATTTGCGAGCGCCTGCAACAGGAAAATGTTCAATTACGGAATGAGCGCGCACAATTACTTGCAGAGCAAAGCCAGCTGGCAGAAAAGAATTATCTTGCGCGAGATAAAATGGAAAAGATGGTTACCCGCCTGAAACATATGGAGTCTGAGTTGTGAGCGGTGAAAGTGTGCCGATTACGATAAAAGTGCTGGATAAGGAATTTCGCATCGCGTGTCCGGAATCTGAGCAGGCTTCGCTACTGGAGTCGGCTAATTATCTGAGTGAAAAGATGCGTGAAGTGCGTGATACCGGCAAGGTGATTGGAATGGACCGTATCGCGGTAATGACCGCCCTTAATCTGGCCCACGAATTGCTTCAGAGTAAGTCAGAGCAGGCGGATTTCAGCCGTACCTTTGGTCAACGTCTTGAGTTGCTGCAAGATAAAGTTGACACCGCGCTCAACAATAGCAAGCAAATGGAGTTATAATATCCATTCGGTCGTTAAGACCACCGAATTGGGTACTCCCTGTGGCGTACGCTTCTGAACCGGGTATTCTCTTGAGCCTAATTATATACCCCGGGAGCATACTGTGGATGTTATTGTGCAGGCCTGCATTAGCGGGAAGCCTACGATGTCTCAACCGCTCCCACCTGAACCTTTGGTTCAAGGGCAAAAGTTCACCGCGGCGCTTATGGGGATTACCCTCCTATATAGATCATCTCTGTTCTGTGATTGAATAAAAATCATGGCCGATTGCTCTCACATTCGTCAGCAGATGCGTCAGCAGCGCAATGCGCTCTCACCTCAACAACAGAACGATGCCGCAAATAAAGTCGAGCGGCGGATTGCCGGTGGCCACCTTTTCAGGAACAGTCGACACATCGCCTGCTATATCGCTAACGACAGTGAGCTTGACCTTGCACTGCTGATCGAGCGTATCTGGCTGGCAAACAAGGTGTGCTATCTTCCCGTGCTCGATTCGATTCATAAAAATCGACTCTGGTTTGCGCCCTATCACCCTGAAAGTGAGATGCGCCTCAACCGTTTTGGTATTCCTGAGCCGATGTGTAAAAAGAGTGAACTGGTGCGTGCTCAATCGCTTGATTTGATTCTGACACCGCTCGTTGCCTTTGATAAAGTGGGTAATCGTCTCGGCATGGGCGGTGGATTTTATGATCGTAGTCTGGCCTTTCTATTGCGGCGAAGGCATTGGCACAAGCCCCGTTTGTGTGGCGTGGCGTATGATTTTCAGTGTGTTAATCGCCTGCCGCGCCAGGCATGGGATGTTCCACTGCGTGCTATCGTGACTGAGCGTACGGTCTATCAAGCAGTGGCTTCTTAATTAATCAACAATACCCATGTCGCTGTTGTAATCACTTATTCTCTCTTTCTGATTAATTTTTTCAATCGGGTCACTAATAATTTAACGCCCTGCCAGATACGTGGCAGCAGCCAGGCCATGATCAACAGAACAAGGCACATTGCTACCAGGAACAGTATGGGATAGTTAAGCGCGGACCAGACACCGGTTACCACGGCGACATCTTCGGTGACTGAGGCCGTCCAGTTTGTCACGGGTTCCGGCGAGGTATTGATCAACACCCGCCCACCCGCTTTAGTGGCATGAGTGGCAGCAGACAGCGTGCCACCCAGCAACAGCGCGATCACCTCTGCGCTCTGACCAAGTTCACCCACGGCACCTGCGGCAAGTATCGCCCCGGCAGGGATACGAATGAAGGTGTGAATAGTATCCCAGCCAGTATCCACGCCCGGCGTCTTGTCCGCAAAGAATTCAACAAAGTACATGAAACCAGCCGCTGCCATGACGGTGGGGTCACTGCAAACCTGTAGTTCAGGAGGCAGGTCAAGGTTGCCGCTGCTACCCAACCAGCCCAGCACAAATACGGCGGCATAAAGGTTAATGCCGCTTGCCCACGCCAACCCCATGCTGAGTGCGATGATCTCTACTATTTCCATGCTTCAACCCTAGAAAATTTTTCACACTAAAAAAATATCCTAGCATTTTGATTATGAATATATGCTGAATCTTGGCTATTACCCTTCTGTATGAATAAGATATATGATGCTCTTCATAATCCCTATAATATTGTAGTGGAAATATGCGTGCTTGACGTTAGCGTGCAATGGCGGTAAATTTCGTTCCCCCAGCTATTCAGCCAGCGCACAGGACGGAACTCATGTTATTCAAGACACTTATTTCATTATTGAGCACTGCCATAACCGCAGTGATTATTTCAACGGCCACCATGTCTACCGCCGCCGCGGGTAATGATATCCCGGGTTACTGGACAACCGAAGAGGGGAAGATCTGGCGTAATGATTCTGGACAGTGCTGGCGGACACGCTTCTGGCAACCGGAACATGCGATTGCTGAGTGTGAGGGCGGTCAACCTGCCGCTAGTGCTATGGCAGCCGTTAGTGATGGTGATATGGACGGTGTCGCTGATGCTCAGGACAGCTGCCCGAATAGCAAGTCAGGAGTGAAGGTCGATGCCCGCGGTTGTGAACTCGATAGTGACAACGATGGTGTCGTCGATAGCCTGGATCGTTGTCCATCGACTCCAGCAGGTGTTGCAGTTGATGCCAGGGGCTGTAAAAAAGCCGCAGCAGATAAAGATGGTGATGGCGTTGTCGATAGCAAAGACCGCTGCCCAGGAACCCCACAAGGCGCTACTGTTGATGCCAGGGGTTGTGAGCTTGATAGCGATAAAGATGGTGTTGTAGACAGCAAAGATCGTTGCCCAGGAACTGCAGCAGGCGTAAAGGTCGGTGCCACAGGGTGTGAGCTTGATAGTGACAGAGACGGCATCGCAGATAACCGCGATGAATGTCCCGGTACCGGCAGTGGCCAGAAGGTCGATGCTAAGGGTTGCGAAATTGGTGAAGTGATTGTGCTCAAGGGCGTCACTTTTGCGACAAGCTCAGATCTGCTCAAAGGGGATTCCACTAGTGTACTGGATGAAGTCGCCGAGACCCTGAAGCGATACCCAGATATGGTGGTTGAAGTTGCCGGCTATACCGATAATCGTGGTTCTGCCAGTCTGAACAAGGCGTTGTCTCAAAAACGTGCAGAGTCTGTGGCAAGCTACCTTGCATCTAAAGGTGTTTCGTCTGCCAACCTTAAAGCGAAAGGGTATGGTATCGATTCACCCATCGCTGATAATGGCACGGCTGCAGGCCGAGCTAAAAACCGTCGTGTTGAGTTGCACATTCTTCAACAGTAACGGTTCGTTGTAAATTTGCTTTACCAAAGGCCGTCCCAAATGGGGCGGCCTTTTGCGTATAGGGGCGTGCTTGTGCGTGATCAATGAATTAATCAGAGGTTCCTTAATCCTGAAAACCAGTTAATTCAGTATTGCAATTACTCTTTTCGGCAAAGATGCCCTTAGTTAGCACCGAGATTAAACTGGGTTTGTATTACATTAGTGGATTTTGAATCTGTCGCAGCAGCATCCAGGATAAAGATCCGCTCGGCCGTCAGGCCGCTATGCTGCACCAGGTAGTTACGTACATAGTTGGCGCGGGTCAACGCCAGCTCCCGCAAATCATCTTCCGTCAAGGGCTGTATCGCAACCGCTGCTTTATATAGACCTGCTTTGTAAGCGGATTGATCAATAACTTTGGAGGCGCCTTCTTTTGCACCTTCCGGCAGGTGGCTGTTTTCCATTTTTATGGCCGTTAAACGCTCGATATCGGTTAGGCCTGTGTAGTGTGTTTCCAGTTGGGCCAGATCTAATGACGCGATGGGCGCATCGGCAGTGATTTGCAGCGATGCATGCAGCTTCTGTTGCTGCAACACAGTTTTATCAAGGAGTGAATTATACTGCCCTCTAACATCCAGGCGCAGTTGTGGGCGCTGATTCAGCACCTTACCAAGTGTCGTGAGCCGTTCAATCTGATCCGCAGTAAGTTCATCCTGTCCAGGCTGAAAAACAACATGATCCAGGTCATCACCTGACCCGCCGGCGAGTTTGCCTAACAATTTAAATGGCGAAGAGACGATGCCGGTGACGAGATTTATCAACGCGGGTGGTATCAGGTGGAAAAAACGGAACTCAGGATCATCGAGATTGCCTCGTATCGGCATGTCGATGTCGATACGACCCTTAGCATCTTTGAGCAAGGCGATGGCCAGTCCAACAGGGAGGCTGGTTGCATCTTTTGATTTGACCTCTTTTCCTAGCGCGAATTGGTCAAGCAGGATTTGATTATCACCTTTTAATTCCTTCTGGGAAACGAGATAGACCAGATTCAGGGACATGCGTCCCTTATCGACGGCCTGGCCGATAAATTTTCCGGTATAAGGCGTGAATGAGGCCATGTCATAGTCTATAAAATCAATTTTAAGATCGGTATACAGATCCTCGCTTAAAGGGTTAATCTTGCCGGAGACCTTAAGTTGAGCATAGTCGTCGACTTTTCCGCTGAGCTTAACATCCGCACGGGCTATATTTTCCGAAGAGAGTCCTTCGATAGTCCCTTCGAACTTGCTGAGTCGCGAAGTGAAACGAGGTGTAACCGAATGATCAGTGAAGGAGATTGCATTGCGTTTAAGTGCAACTTTACCCACTTTGACAGGAAATGGTGTACCCGGAGCGGGTTCACTCTGCTTGTTAGTAGTGCTTTCCCTGGCCAATCCGGCAACGTTAATGGTTTGGTCTTTAGCGACCACAAGCTGCGCCTGCAATTTATCTAGCGTGATGGTTTTGATGTCGAGGCGATTAGGCGCTATCTGCAGCACCAGGTCATCAAGGGTTAACGTCTTCCAGGCAATAAGTTGTCCTTTCATTTTGCGTTTACCTGCGGCAAAGTCCGAAACAGTTGTCTGCCCCGTTAAGTGCAGATTAGCGGGTGTCTCGGGCTTCATGTAACTGAGCTGTCCCTTGAATGCGGCGTGACCGGTAGTTAAATCCAGGTTTGTGTCCGCATTTAGGTAGGGCTGGATGCTTTTAAGCGGAAAAGTAGCCAGCGTGAGTGCCAGGTCTGCCATTACGGGTATAGCGCCTACTTTGCCTTGGAGCCCAACGGTTCCTTCATTGTTAATTCGCAGGTTTGCGTTCAGTGCAAAATGATCGTTCGGCTGGTTGCTAATATCAGACAACTCAATTGAGATATCATCGAGGCGTATCTCTGCATTGGGTGATGTTGTCTGGTCAGCAAGAGCGATGCTTAGCGCCGTCACAGTCGCTTTATTAAGCTCAAGAGACCAGGGATTGGTCTCTTGCACCTCTTTTGATGGCTGTGTTTCCTGAGTTGATGAGGTGCCCATGGGAGTGAATAAGCGGACCAGGTCAATCTCACCTTGTGTATCAATAAAGGTGTTGATGTTACCTCCTGCCACGCTTAACTGATCAAGCTGAACTTTTTGCTCTGCTAGATTGAGTTGACCGCCGGAAAGGGTGATTTCAGGGAGTGTGATGGCAGGTTCGGTACGGGTCTTGTCTCGGATATTGAGTTCAGTTGAGGCCAGTTTGATATCGTCTAAAGACAGCGCCACGCCTGCATCGCCGATGGAAAAATCGTAGTGAGTTGAAGCCGACAGCAGTCCCTGGTCAACGGCGAAGTGCAACTGGTCCTGGGCATAGCGCCAGGCAGTGGTGATATCGAGCTGGTCAATCTCCACCCGTCCCTCAGAACGTACTGGATTAACTGAGACTTCGCCCTGCCAACGGATGGTAGCGCCGTCAGGCAGTGTGGCCTGAATCGCATAGGGGCCTTCTCTCTCTGGTAATGTGGAGAAATCCGATAACTCAAATGAAATAGGCGTCACTTTTTGCTGATAGGGTGTGGCAATGGAGTGGTCTTCGAACATAAATTGACCATTAATGATTTTAAAGGAGTGCAATACGAGTCTGGGTAATTGAGCTGCTCCACCCGGGGTGTCATCGGTAGCCGCAGAGGTATCGTCGCTGACCAGTAGATCGGCAAAACTGGTCTGACCAGATTGATCAATGCGTAGATTAAATCTTGGTCCAGTAAAGCGGATATCAGCAAAGGTCCAGGCCCAGCGAAATAATGATTCCAGCTCAAAGTTGACATAGAATTCATTTAGGCCTGCCAGCTCAGTGCCGTCGAGATCGGCAAGTGAAAGCCCTGTCATGCTAAGAGAAAGCGCAAATGGATTAAATTTCACCTGTTCAAGGGAGAGTGTCCTGTCGGTGAATTCAGGGGCTTTAGCAATCAATTGCGACTTGATAATGTACGGGGCGCCAAAAAACCCAAACAATGTGTAGGATAGAAGCAATATCAGGGCCCAAAAACGCCCACTTTTGAGTGGTCGCTTGCCAAATAGACGACGAAAGAACGTGGTTGTTTGTTGTTCGGTAGTCATTGAACTCTCCGCTCAGGTGGCCTGTTTCTCTATAATCAGGTTCTATCTATTCACTACACAGTAGCCTAAGCAGATCAAGCAGATCAAATAGAATAAGAATGCATGGTATTGACCGTGGTTATATAGGCTGTCACCAAACGTTACGATACGTTATTGACTCCGACATTTTCGTATCTCTTAGTACCGACAGTTGACGAAACACACAGGATTTAAAACTATTGAAGACGATAGATGCAGCACGCTTGGCGCACATGCCCGTGAGTGTGCATGAAATACGGCATAAAATTCTTATTTTTTATCTAATGTAATCGTCCGCAGTGAATGCTGAAGCATAGAATTAACAATTTTTGGCGTGTAATTTCGTCATTGACGTGAAAAAAGTCGGTGACGTTGATATTTTTATAATATTTTCTTCTTGATCAAAATATAAAATTTACCACTTAATGCTTATGGTGTTTATGTGCATTGGGGGTAGGTATACCTCGAAAAGTATTACCGCGATCGCTGAGCATTATATCAATTTCGATTATTCAATTTGTATTAGGCACGTTATGAGATGGTGTACTTGATACATTCCAGCATAAAAATTTTTAGTCAAAAAAGAGTGGGTATATTTGCGCATGGGTTGAAATATTTATGATGTGCTCTCTGAATTTTTATAGTTCATTGGAGAAAAGTATATGTGTGGTGAGTGCGGGTTATGACAGCAGTCATGTATTTTAATATTAGTTATTTGGGGTGCGAAATAGCACATAAGTAGACAACTTAATAAATTAAATCATAAGGTTACAGTGTGGTAGGTGGTTTGAAAGGAAACACTACATGTTGTAGATTGGCTGCAGTGCTATCTACTATGTATCGCGTTTTACGTGATACTTCTAATTGCGATGATGTCTGTTTACCTGGCATTAATTTATCGATGAAATGTAATCGTGAGCATCTTTCAAATTATAAAATCATCGTTGTATTGTTAAGTTCTTAAGGAGAAAACATTCATCTAAAAATTTAAAATAACACTGTCTGTTACCTATCAACATAGTTGTTTAATGCATGCATGTAGTTGGTGTTAATTTGTTTTGCAGGTACAAAAAATTGCAGTTGAATGTTCAAGAAAAAAAATAGCGTGTCGATACACGCGTTTGTACAGTAAAAACTTTTTCTGCAAACACTAGCATTATACGCAGAGATGTTTATACTAATTTGCGGATAACATTCTGGAGGATGAGTAATGGCGACAAAACGTTCTGCAACCAAGAAGAAGGTGGCGGCAAAGAAGAAGCCTGCTGTCAAAAAGAAAGCTGTAACAAAGAAGAAAGCTGTAACCAGGAAAAAAGTAGCCACTAAGAAAAAAGCGGCTACTAAAAAGAAGGCTGCTACCAAGAAAAAGGCAGCTAAGAAGAAAGTAGCTACTAAGAAAAAAGCGGCTACTAAAAAGAAAGCTGCTACCAAGAAAAAGGCAGCTAAGAAGAAAGTAGCTACCAGGAAAAAGGCAGCTAAGAAGAAAGTAGCCACTAAGAAAAAAGCGGCTACTAAGAAAAAGGCAGCTAAGAAGAAAGTAGCTACCAG
>CALZMY010000239.1 GCA_945788675.1 uncultured Gammaproteobacteria bacterium
ACATTAAGAATCCACACCTTGCCCTTCATCTGTTCCGAGGCAAACTGCAGTTCAGGGCGATGCAGATCTTCCACGCTGAAGACAGGCGCGGGTTTATCGACCAGCGGCGAAGGCACTTCCCGCGGATTAAGGTAGAGGCCTTGCCCTAAAAACCACACCATCACGCCAAACACTGCCAATGGCAGCAGGTATTTCAGATGACGCAGCATCAGACTTCCGCCTCCCTCGCCACAACGGGACGACCACTTGCAGCAACAGAACCCTTGCTATCAGTCGCAGCGGTTTTTTTACTCTCGGCCTCACGACGGCTGCGCGATGCAATCCGGTAACGGCGATCACTGATGGCCAGCAGCCCACCGAGTGCCATCAGGCCACAACCACCCCAGATCCAGTTGACAAAGGGTTTATGGTAGATACGTACACTCCATGCACCACCACTCACTGGCTCACCCAACGACACATAGAGATCACGGGTAAAGCCACTGTCGATCGCTGCCTCAGTCATCGGCATCGTCTGTACGTTATAGATCCGTTTTTCAGGGTGCATCAACATCACGTTGTTGCCATCCTTCATCACCTGAACATAACCACGGGTCGCCTGATAGTTCGGCCCCGCCTGGTCCACCACACCATCAAAACGGAAGGTATAACCACCGACGCTGGTGACATCACCGATCTCCATGCGCACATCTTTTTCAGTCTCATAACCACCGATCAGCGTGACGCCCACCACAAATACCGCCATGCCAAGATGACCCATCTGCATGCCGTAGTAGCTCATTGAAATTCCCTTCAGGCCATTACCGCGCTCTGCACGTCGCATAAAACCCATGATGATCGTGATCACAATCCACGCCGCCATCAACAGCCCAACACTGACCATCACCTGCCACTCACCCAGCGTAAATGGCAACACCAGTGCCACAATCAGTGCAACACAGAAGGCCCAGCGCAGCAGGCGTACTAATTCACCCAGATTCGCTTTTTTCCAGCGCACGAACGGTGCCAGTCCAATCAAAAAGAGCAGCGGCATCATCAACGGCACAAAGACAGAATTAAAATAGGGAGGCCCCACCGAAATCTTACCCATGTCTAGCGCATCCAGTAACAGCGGGTAAAGGGTGCCGAGCAGCACTGTCGCACATGCCACAATCAACAGTACATTGTTACTCAGCAGTAACGTCTCGCGTGACAGCATCGAGAACTCACCCCCTTTACTGACACTAGGCGCACGCACGGCATAAAGGAACAGTGAACCACCGATCGTTGCCGCAAGAAAACCGAGAATATAGACGCCGCGGGCAGGGTCTGTCGCGAAGGCGTGAACCGAGGTCAATACGCCAGAGCGAACCAGGAATGTGCCCAGCAGGCTCATCGAAAAGGCGATGATCGCGAGCAGTACCGTCCAGTTTTTAAAGCTGCCGCGTTTTTCAGTCACCGCAAGCGAATGGATCAACGCAGTGCCGACCAGCCACGGCATGAATGAGGCATTTTCAACTGGATCCCAGAACCACCAGCCACCCCAGCCAAGCTCGTAATAGGCCCACCAACTGCCGAGCGCGATACCAATCGTCAGAAAACACCATGCCGCGGTTGTCCACGGGCGAGACCAACGCGCCCATGCGGCATCCAACCGTCCACTGATTAATGCGGCGATCGCAAATGCAAACGCCACCGAGAAACCGACATACCCCATATAGAGCATCGGCGGATGGATAATCAGCCCCGGATCCTGTAGCAGTGGATTCAAATCGCGACCATCTATCGCCGCAGGAATCAGTCGATCAAATGGATTTGAGGTCAACAGTATAAAGCACAGGAAACCGATAGAGACCATACCCAGCACGCCAATCACGCGCGCCACCATCTCATCCGGCAGATTTTTACTCAGCATTGAAACCGCAAAGGTCCAACCACCCAACATCAGCGCCCATAGCAATAGAGACCCCTCATGGCCGCCCCATACCGCCGCAACACGATACTGCACCGGTAGCTGTGAATTGGAATGGGTTGCGGTGTACTGCACCGAAAAATCATTCACCACAAACGCATAAGTGAGACAGCCAAAGGCGATCAAAACAAACGCAAACTGCCCCTGTGCCGCCGGACGCGCCACCGAAATCCACGACGCTTTACCCTGCTGCGCACCGATCAACGGCAATGCCGCCTGAATAACCGCCATCGACAACGCCAGCACCAACGCATAATGTCCAATCTCAGGTATCATTTTATATCCCCTCCGCTGGTGAAACTGTGGCCTCTAGCTTCTTAGCCTGTTCCGATTTCTCGAGCGCCTCGGCAACTTCAGGCGGCATATAGGTTTCATCGTGTTTTGCAAGCACTTCATCCGCCATAAAGACACCGTCATCCGTGATCTTACCCTGCGCCACAACACCTTCACCTTCGCGGAACAGATCCGGCAGGATACCTGTAAAAGTCACCGGAACACGCTCGACATTATCTGTGACCTGAAAGTGGACCGTCAGACCATCATCTTCGCGTTTGACACTCTCCTCAACCACCAGTCCACCGAGACGAAATGAACGATCTTTCGGTGCCGCATTGGCAATCACCTCAGTCGGGCTGAAAAAATGGTTAATATTGCTCTGTAGCGCATTCATGATCAAGGCAACCGCACCACCCAGCGCGGCCAGCCCCACTACAATAAATACCATACGCTTATGTCTAGACTTCATTCCGATACCTCTGAATCTGTTTGCGCCTTCAT
>CALZMY010000240.1 GCA_945788675.1 uncultured Gammaproteobacteria bacterium
AGGCCGTGCACGGAGCCGAGTCCCACCTGTGCCAGAGTGATTCCCGAGAGGCAGGCGGCATAAGCCATATCGGTCTGTGCCTTTTCTGCGGAGGCTCCATTTTCATACCAGTCAAACAGCGCGTCTCTTGCCGATAATAGACCGCTTTGCGCTAGCGCATCGCTAAATGGATTGGCATTGATTGATGTATATGATTCCATCAGCTGCGTGATGGCATCCATCCCGTTGGCGGCGATCATCGGTCTGGGGCATGTGGCGAGCAGGCGTGGGTCCAGGATGGCATATTCTGCGACGAGTTTGTCATCGCGAAATGATTTTTTAAAACCATCTTTTCCTGATTGACTAAGAACCGCATTTTTGGTGGCTTCACTGCCCGTACCAGCGGTGGTTGGAATGGCGATAAACGGTATCGTCGGACCGCGATAGGCGAGCTGCGGGCCGACCCCTTCGAGGAAATCCATTACTGAGTTTTCGATCTTCAAAAGCCCGGCGATTGCCTTGGCCGCATCAAGCGCACTGCCTCCACCGAAGCCGACTACACAGTCGATATTATCATTGCGGTGATCAGTCGTAATCTGGTCGATCAATGACGGCGAGGGTTCGTTATTAATGGCCGCATAAAAAGTGTCGATGTTTTCATTTTTTAGTTGAACGTGCAATGCATTCCATAAGGGTGTCTGTAGGTGAGATTGTTTACCAGTGATAAACAGCACACGTTTGCCGAATGTTTTTATAATGGCGGGGAGTTTATCGAGACTGCCCGAGCCAAACTCAATGCGTGGCAGTCGTGCTACGGAAAACTGCATTTATTGCGCTACCTTTGGCAATAGGCCGATTAGCGGTTCGCCTCTGCGTGGAGAGGCCATCCAGTCAGCGACGCTATCGCGCCATGTTAGATAATGGGCGGTCTCTTTATGTCGCCTGGCTTCATCCTCATTGGTATAGGCTTCGTAGAGTATAAAACGGCAGGCATCTTGCGGGGATTGCAGCAGATCAAAACGCAGATTTCCTGGCTCCTGAATCGAGGCGTTGTGGTTTAGTTCTGTTGCGGCGATAAAACCAGCAACATGTTCTGCCTTGACGTGGATATGAACGAGTGTGACATGCATAGTGAATTCTCAGTTTCGAAGCAATCGTGCCACAAAGTGTAGCAGTTTATCGTGTTAAGAGAAGTGCGTGGTGATTGTGCGGGAGTGGTGTCGACGCTGAAGTCAGGCGATAACAAGGGGTGCAACGCACCCCTTGTTAAATATTTGAAGCAGATTGAATGTGCTTGCCTGATCTAGCAGCAACCACCACCGGGCTTGGTGCCTTCGATGCTCGCTGAGACCACATAGTCGGTGACGTTGTGGTCAGGTGCCCAATCGCGAATGAACTCTTTGGACTCATCTTTGGGTTCGATGCGCACATCAGTGAAACCAGCAGCCTTAATCATTGCCTCAAGTTCATCAATCAATGAGGCATTTCCCATGCAACCGGCGATCAGGGCTGGGTCATTACGCATCTCGTCGGGCAGTTCAACGGTGGCCACGACATCGGATATTGCAAGGCGTCCACCCGGTTTGAGCACGCGGAATGCATCGATAAAGACCTGAGGTTTGTTCGGCGACAGGTTGATGACGCAATTAGAGATGATGACGTCGGCAGTCTTATCTGGCAGAGGCAGATGTTCAATCTCGCCGAGGCGAAACTCGACGTTATTAAACTGGCCCTTTTCTGCATTGTTACGAGCCTTGCTTAGCATGTCCGGGGTCATATCAATGCCGATGACGTGGCCGCTTTTACCAACTTCATGTGCGGCTAGAAAACAGTCGAAGCCACCGCCAGCACCGAGGTCTACGACCGTTTCACCTGTTCTCAATGATGCAATTGCGCGGGGATTACCGCAGCCAAGTCCCATGTCTGCTCCGCTAGGCGCCTTGGCGAGGTCTTCTTCGCTATAACCGATGCGGGTCGAAATCAGGGTGTTGATGGCTGCATCATCCGAGACGCCACAGCAGCTACTTTCAATGCCGATGGCTTCGCTGTTGTTTTCGGCTCGTGCGACCTGACCATAGGCATCCCGCACACTTTGACGATGTGTATCTTGCGATGCGTGGCTGTTATCATCGGGTGGAGAGCAGTTTGAGGTAGGTTCACAACAGCTGGATTGGCTCATGATTGATTCCTTTTGGTTTAGATAGATGTCATTGTCGGTTTAGTCGGGCTGGAAGAAGGAACTTAACGCTTTTAATTTTTCAGGTTCAACCCAGCATTCAACGTTTTTACCTTTACGTTCCATTTCTACAAGCCCCGCACGATTGAGCTCTTTGAGGTGGTGCGATAATGTGGAGGGGGCGATGTTGAGCCCTTCGCCAAGATCGCCCACGCAGAATCGTACCGCGATAGTCGCGTCGCATTTGGTACCGGGTGCGCAGCAGTTCATCAATCGGCTAAAAAGCGCTAATCGATTGGGATTGCTGAGTGCTTTAAAGGCATTGGTAAATCTGTTTTGCAGGACAGTATAATTCGACATGTTTCGAACTATAGATGTTTTTCAGTTGGCTGTCAAATGTAAAGTGGATAGGTGGCATTGTATTTATATTGAATTTGAGTGAGGATACGATGTTGTATTTAAGGAGGCTCTGATTAAGTGTCAGGCGACCGAAGGAAGTGCCCGTGGTGCGAGGAGTGAAGCGACGAAGCAATCTCCTAACTAGATGATTCTTATCAGGTTGAGATTGCCGCCCTAAAGGATTTGGACTTCCAGTCCGTCACGCTCCGCTCGCAATGACAGAAAATGTAATTAATCAGAGATTCCTTAAAGGTATGGCTGATTAGATTGTTGCAGGTTAGCGTATCTTGGTGGTAAGAACGCGAATACCAATTTTGGTGCTTAAATGAGGAGTATGCGATGAAGAGAAATAAATTGAACATAGCAGGGAAGCATTTCTCTATTATTACTTTTATGATGGGGGCATTACTTTTTACCTCAGGACAGGCGAATGCAGATTTCCTTGACAAGATTACTGAATCTTTGAATGAGTCGGGTACAAAGGCGGATATGGCTAAGGGGACGATCGATAATAGAGTCAATAAGGTTGATGATATTAAAGCTCAACTTGATCAGACCAGGGCGCAGATAGCTGAAGCAAAGGCTCAGTTAAGCCAGACCAGAGCCAGGCTAGATGAGACTAAACAAAAGAGCGAGACTACGCTGAATGAGGTTAAAGATCTGGCAAGTGTTGTTGAGGATGACTAGTCAGGGATTAGTCATTTTGCTATCTGGAGCCAACTAATGTTGCTTACTGAAAGATGGAGGGGGTTTTTCAGGAGGTGCTTGCTAGTCGATTAAAACCTGGGGTTTCCCGAAGAGATAGCCTTGAGCGTAGTCGACGCCAAGCACCTTGAGTTTTTTGAGGACCTCCTCATTTTCAACGAACTCTGCGATGGTTTTCATACCGACGACGTGGCCAATATCGTTAATTGAGCGGACCAGAGCAAGATCCATCGGGTCATGAGTAATGTCTTTGACAAAGCCACCGTCAATCTTAAGAAAATCGACCGGCAGGTTTTTTAAATATAAAAATGAAGACATGCCTGAGCCGAAGTCATCAAGCGCAAAACGGCATCCCTTCTTTTTGAGGGCCCGTATAAAACGAGTGGCGCTGGTCAGGTTGACAATCGTTGCAGTTTCTGTGATTTCAAAACAGATTTTATTGGGTTGAATATTATATTTTTCAAACAGGTTGATAGTGTATTGCAAAAACTTATCATCACCTACCGAGTGACCGGAAAGATTGATTGAGCACATTTCGAGCTCTGCAAGCGCATCTTTTGAGTCACTTAGCCATTCAAAGATGGTATTGATTACCCAACGATCCAGTTTAGGCATCAAATTGTAGCGCTCTGCTGCGGGCAGGAACGAATTGGGCATTGCAAGGGTGCCTTCTTCGTCTTTCATTCGGATCAGGACTTCATAGTGATCGCCACCCGTATTGCTCTTGCCAATGGGGGTGATATCCTGTCTGTAGAGCGTGAAATTATTATCTTCAAGGCCTTGTGTGATGCGTGACACCCAGCGCATTTCACCATGGCGTTGTGCGACAGTAGTATCGTCTTCTACATAACTGTGTATTCGGTTTCTCCCGGCTTCTTTGGCTGCATAGCAGGCGCTATCGGCAATGCTTAGCACCACGCCAATGCTGCCACTATTGCTATTAATTGGTACCAGGCCGATACTCATGCCAACGACAAAACTATTTCCTTCCCAGGTGAAACGGTATGATTCGACAGCTTCACAGAGGTTTTCTGCAACGTTTCGTGCTTCGTCTGAGCCGCAATATTCCAGCAGCACTGCAAATTCATCACCGCCGAGTCTTGCAAGTGTGTCGTGTTTACGCATCTGAGATTGTAATAAGGAAGTGATTTGTCGAAGCAGTTCGTCACCGGCGGCATGGCCGCAGGTGTCGTTGACAACCTTGAACTGGTCGAGGTCCATATAGAGCAGGGCATGTTCATATTGATTTACATGGGCCTGTTCTATTGACTGCTCAAGGCGCTCCTCAAATTCTCGTCTGTTGATTAGACCCGTTAAGGCGTCATGACGTGCCTGATAAATCAACTGCTGGGAGAGTTTGCGTGATTCAGTGACGTCATGAAACACCATCACGACCCCGATCAATTCTCCAGACTGGTTGCGGATAGGGGCAGCAGAATCTTCGATGGCTATTTCGCTGCCATCTTTACAGATAAGTACGGTGTGATTGGCAAGCTCGACAATGCGTCCTTCACTAATACAGCGTTCTACTGGGTTGACAGATTTCTCACGTGTTATTTCATTTATTATTCTGAAGACATGCTCTACCTGATGTCCAGAGGCTTCTTCGTGGCTCCAGCCGGTAAGATTTTCAGCCACCGCATTGACATAGTCAATCCTGCCATTGATGTCAGTAGTAATGACAGCGTCACCAATGGATTCAAGGGTTACCTGAGCGCGCTCTTTCTCTTCAAATAGCTCTTTTAATGCCTTATCAAGTTCTTGTTTGCGTTGCGCAATCTTGTCGATCATATTGTTGAAGTTGTCGTACAATTCACCGATTTCATCATTGCTCTGCTTCTCGGCACGGAAGGTATAGTTCTCATCCTGAGCGATTTTGTGAGTGGCTTCTGTGAGCTTGATAATTGGGCCTGAGATAATATTCTGTAGGCGAATGGCGAGGTAATATGATAGGGCAATTAACCCCAGTATGATGTAGAAGATAGTTAATAGATAGGTGTTTATCTTATTGTCCAATGCCTGAGTCGAAACACGTAGGTAGATGTGTCCATAGAGTTCATCACGATAGGTGATGGGCTGATGCACATGCAGCCACTTATCTTTATATTCTACTAATGAG
>CALZMY010000241.1 GCA_945788675.1 uncultured Gammaproteobacteria bacterium
AGTCATGCGATAGGCGAAGGCGTCACTCCCCGCATAGCCGCTGTTGGGGGTGTAGGTGATGGCACCGTTCTGTCCGATCGACACGCTGCCGTTTGACGGTGCACTGCTGATGGTGACGGTGATGCCGCCATCTTCAAGCCCGCTGTCATTGTCGAGGACATTGATGGTGGCCGCCGTCTCTTCCGAAGTTGTCAGGCTGTCCTGTTGTGCAGCAGGAATGTTGTCGACAGGTACAGGAAATGGTGCTGGCTCGGAAGCATTTGCTGATGTGAATTCAACATGAAGTTGTGGCGCAAATTCTGTAGAACCGTAATTTAACAGCGCGCCATTACGTGAGACTGATGTGCGTGCGCCACCCCCATAGAGAATAAAAGCGATATGATTGTTGGCTTGCCAGTTTTCAGAATCAATGATTTCCTGAATCATGGCGCTGAGGTTGGGCGTGCGCTGGTCCATGCCATTTTGACCGACAGCATTCCAGCTCGGTGGTGTCCAGGTAACCGATGATGCGGTTGTGCGCCGGGATGAAATATCGAAGTCGTTGCCTGAAAAGGGCGCCGCATTGGCACTATTTTCTGCGTTGATGACCAGGTAACTGTCGCTTGTAGAGACTTTGTCGGAGGTGAACTGGATATAGGCGTTGGTAATCACGCTGTCGCTGGGAGCATTCAGGGCAAAACGTAAGCCAACGCGTTGGCCACCGACACCGCCTCGTTCGTACGTGAGCACAAGATGGTTACTCGTAAGGTCCACTCTCCCCGTCGACATGGCTTCTTCGGCATCATCGCTGATAACTACCGGCCCATGAACGATCGCATTAATGGCCTTAATGGTCACATTTACACTGGCGCTGCTAGTATCGCCATCGGCATCATTAATGTGATAGGTAAAGACATCCGTTCCTGTATAGCCACTATTGGGGGTGTAGGTGAGATTGCCACTCTGTCCAATGGTGACGCTGCCGTTAGAAGGTGGACTGCTGATAGCGATGCTGATGCCGCCATCCTCAAGACCGGTGTCATTATCGAGGACATTGACGGTGGCCGCCGTCTCTTCCGAAGTTGTCAGGCTGTCCTGTTGTGCAACAGGAATGTTGTCGACAGGCACAGACTCAGGAGCTAGTGCTGGCTCGGAAGCATTTGCTGATGTGAATTCAACATGAAGTTGTGGCGCAAACTCTGTAGAACCATAATTTAATAGCGAACCATCATGTGATACTGATGTGCGTGTGCCACTTCCATAGATAACAAAAGCGACATGATTATTGGCTTGCCAGTTTTCAGAATCAATGATTTCCTGGATCATGCTACTTAGATTAGGCGTACGCTGGTCAATGCCACGTTGCCCGATGGTATTCCAGTGTGGTGGTGTCCAGACGAGTGATGCAGCAGTGGCACTCCGGGATGAGATATCGAAGTCGTTGCCTGAAAAGGGCGCCGCATTGGCACTGTTTTCAGTGTTGATGATCAGGTAACTGTGGCCCGTTGAGACTTCATCAGTAGTAAATTGAATATAGGCGTTAGTAATCACGCTGTCGCGGGGAATATTCAGCGCGAAACGTAAACCAACGCGTTGACCACCTACACCGCGTTTTTCGTAAGTGAGTTCAATATCGCTACTTGCAAGATTAACTCTCCCAGTTGACATTGCCTCTTCAGCATCATCGGAAGGACTAGCAATTGGTGTGATACTGATTTCAGAAGCTAAAGCATTACCGCCGCTAAAACTTGTGATCAAAAGAGAAAGCAGTAATGCGGCAAGTCCTGATTGCTTGATTATGGATGTTGAAGAGTAAGCAGCTTTGATGATCTGTTTTTGCGTGGTCATGGGATAATGGCTCTATTAATTAGCTTTTGTTTTCATCTGAAGCGAAACTGATATCTAGTTTCTGCTTCAATTATTGTGCGATGTGTGTATCCCATCCCTGGGGAGTACGCACAGAATATTAAAATTTATTGTGTAGCCGTTATTGCCTTAGAGGGGCGGGCTGATTGTCGCGACTCGAGCCATATTGAGTCGGGTTTAAACAAAAATGCGGTGCTAAATTTTATGTAGATTGAGTGGTTGATGGTTTGAAGGTAAGAACCTGCAGCTACATTGACTGAGCCCAGGCGCGACAATGCGGCCAGACATGTTGTTTTAATCTGCATAGAGGTTATCTCATGTTTAGTGCAATAAGTACGAAAGCTGAACTATGCTTACATTTGATATCTATTTTTGAGAACTGAGTCACAAATATATAACCTACTTTTTAATGGGTTATTGCGGGTTCAACTGTACTCATTTTACATCTTTTTTTCCATCTTAGCCCAGGTGTCTCGTAGTGTCACGGTGCGATTGTAGATCGGTTTATTTCCGGCTTGATACATCGGGTCAAGGCAATAGTACCCTTCGCGTTCAAACTGAAACTGTTCACCACAGGTAGCACCAGCCAGTGTGGGCTCTAGATAGCAGTTTGTCAGGGTAAGCAGTGACTGCGGGTTGAGGTGATCGATGTATGTTGTGCCATCTTTGCTGTTGTCAGGGGTTGGATGGTTGAAGAGGCGGTCGTAGAGCCGGACTTCTGCTTCGATGGCGTGTTTTGCAGAAACCCAGTGGATGACACCCTTGACCTTGCGTCCTTCAGGATTTTTTCCGTGAGTGTCAGCGTCATAGGTGCAATGAAGTTCGATGACGTTATCGTGACTA
>CALZMY010000242.1 GCA_945788675.1 uncultured Gammaproteobacteria bacterium
GGCTACGCTGCCGTTTGAAGGTGCGCCGCTGATGGTGACGCTAATGCCACCATCCTCAAGGCCGCTGTCATTGTCGAGGACATTGACGCTGGCCGCCGTCTCTTCAGAAGTTGTCAGGCTGTCCTGATAAGCCACCGGGATATTGTCGACGGAAACAGGTGCTTGCGTGTATTCAATATGAAGTTGAGGGGCAAAATCTGTAGAGCCGTAATGTCGCAGCGCGCCCTCATGTGATACTGATGTCCGTGTTCCACTGCCGTTAAGAATAAAGACGACGTGATTATTGGCTTGCCAGTTTTCTAGATCAATGACTTCCTGCACGATGGCGCGCAGATTAGGTGTGCGCTGATCAATGCCCTTTTGATCGACGGTGTTCCAGTTCGGTGGCATCCAGTTGACCGATGAAGCGGTCAAGGAACGGGATGAAATATCGAAGCGGTTACTTGATAATGGCGCGGCATTGGCGCTGTACTCTGCGCTGATGAAGAGGTTGCTTTCACCTGTGGAGACTTCGTCGGTGGTAAATTGAACATAGGCGTTGGTAATTACGCTGTCGTTGGGAATATTCAATGCGAAACGTAACCCAACGTGTTGCTCGCCTAAGCCACCTGGCTCGTATATGAGTTCAAGGTCGGTGCTGGTAGTACTCATTACCCCTGTGGAAGCGTCCTCTTCGGCGTCATCGCTGACGACTACTGGTGGGTGAACGATCGCATTAATGGCCTCAACGATTACATTTACACTAGCACTGCTGGCATCACCATCGACATCGACAATGCGATAGGTGAATGTATCAATGCCTGCATAAGCACTGTTGGGGGTGTAGGTGATTGCACCGTTCTGTCCGATCAATACGCTGCCGTTTGATGGTGCGCTGCTGATGGAGACGCTGATGCCACCATCCTCAAGGCCGGTGTCATTGTCGAGGACATTGACGCTGGCCGCCGTCTCTTCAGAAGTTGTCAGGCTGTCCTGATAAGCCACCGGGATATTGTCAATGGAAACGGGTGCTTGTGTGTATTCGACATGAAGTTGAGGGGCAAAATCTGTAGAGCCGTAATATCGTAGTGCAGCATCATGTGATACTGATGTCCGTGTACCACTGCCGTTGAGAATGAAGACGATATGATTATTGGCTTGCCAGCCTTCTAAATCAATGACTTCCTGCACAATGGCATCCAGATTAGGTGTGCGCTGATCCGTGCCCTTTTGACCGACGATATTCCAGTTCGGAGGTGTCCAGGAGACTGATGAAGCGGTCAAGGAGCGGGATGAAATATCGAAGTCATTATTTGAAAATGGCGCCGCATTAGCGCTGTACTCGGCGCTGATGAGGAGGTTACTTTCGCCCGTCGAGACTTCGTCTGTGGTAAATTGAATATAGGCGTTGGTAATCACGCTGTCGCTGGGAATATTTAGTGCGAAACGTAAGCCAACGTGTTGCTCGCCTGAGCCGCGAGGATCGTAAATCAGTTCAAGGTCGCTACTTGTATGATCCATGTACCCATTTGATATGGCCTCTTCTGCATCATCGGAAGGGTCGGCAATGGGTGAAATAATGACTTCAGAAGCTGCAGCATGGCTGGTGCCAAAAGCGGAGATCAAAAGAGAAAGCAGTAATGTGACAAGTCTCGATCGTTTGTTTGTAGGTGTTGTGCTTATAGTGCTTTGTCTTTGTGTGGTCATGGGATATTGACTCTCGCTATATTCGTCATTTTTACTCAATCATGTGCCATGTGTATCCCTGGTGGATGTACGCACAAGGCCAAGCTCTATTGTGTTTCACTGTGTGAGGGTGTTATTGCATCAGGGATGCTGTATCTCAGGTCGGGGTAAGAGACCTAATTGAGTTGGGTGTAAACAAAAATGCAGCGTGATAGTTTTTGTCGATTGAGTAATCGATGGTTTTAGTACGTGATTCTGTAGCTATATCAACTGAGCTCAGGCGCGGCAGCGCGGCCAGGCATGTTGTGTTTATCTGCATTAGTGGTTCTCTCAATTAAAGCAATGATGCGATGGCTGAACTATGCTTAAATCAGCTGCTTATTGTTGAGAATTAGGTCACAAAAAATAACTTATTATTTTAAGGGAATGCAGTGGGTGCGCGGGTCAGCGATTTACATTTTCTCAATTTTCGCCCATGTATCACGTAAGGTAACCGTGCGATTATAGATCGGTTTGTTGCCGGCCTGATGCATCGGGTCAAGGCAATAGTATCCTTCGCGTTCAAACTGGAACTGCTCACCCGAGGTGGCATCAGTCAGTGTGGGCTCTAGATAGCAGTTTGTCAGGGTAAGCAGTGACTGCGGGTTGAGGTGATCGATGTATGCTGTGCCATCTTTGCTATTGTCTGGGGTTGGATGGTTGAAGAGGCGGTCGTAGAGCCGGATTTCTGCTTCGATGGCGTGTTTTGCAGAAACCCAGTGGATGACACCCTTGACCTTGCGTCCTTCAGGATTTTTTCCGTGAGTGTCAGCGTCATAGGTGCAATGAAGTTCGATGACGTTATCGTGACTA
>CALZMY010000243.1 GCA_945788675.1 uncultured Gammaproteobacteria bacterium
ATCTCTTGCGAGAAGATTTCGATCAGGGCATCGCTGTCCAGCGTTGTCTGTAGCACGCTGATGATTTGCAGGGCGCGGTTCAGGCCGCTTTGCCCGGTTTCGGTCTCCAGAGCATCTGACATGAGTGCCAGGTTGCCAAGCTCGTAGACCATATCCTTGTCATTTTGTTGAGTCTGAGGGGTGGGCATTTGTGAACCTCCTGGTTAGTGCCAACACGCTCATGACAATATGCATGTAGTGTGCCAGTTAATATTTCAAGGCTATTTAGAGCGCTGATACCATTAAAACCTCTTTGTGATACATGGGCTTACAGTTGTGCTAAGGATAAAATACTATCCTGTCAATATATTGACTTGAGCGGCTATTGAGCGTGATGACGGCAAAAAATGGCAGCTGGAATTTGTTACAGGTGGGATTTGCTGGGAAAAGTGCTAGTCTGAAAAGCGGGTGTTAATGGATTAACACGGGCTAGTAACCATAGGGGGCATGGAATGCAGGGTCAGATTATCAGAAGTCTGGATGAGCTGTGCGTAGCGCTTTCATCGCAGGCATCGATTTCGAATCGACAGTTAGGCGAAATTCTCGTCGAAAATCAAAAATTGATCAGCCGTAGCCAGCTTGATGAGATGTTGCAGCAGCAACAGGAGGGTACTCAGAAACGACTTGGTGTGATGCTAGTCGACCAGGGATTGGTCTCGCAGGAGCAGGTTTACCTGGCATTGGCTGTAAAGTTCGGAATACCGTATGTCCGACTTGATGGCTTTGAGATCCAGAGTGACGTGTTAATGCGTATACCAGCTGAGGTTGCATTTCGTTACAACATCATGCCGTTGGTGGTGTTGGGAAAGCGTCTGGTGGTGGCGATGGAGAATCCTGTCGATCTGGACAATATAGAGGCGCTTACCTTTGCCATTAATCTAAAGCTTGAGGCGGTTATCGCGCCATTGCGTGATATCTCCGTGGCGCAGAGTAAATATTATAGTCGTTTTGATGAAAACGAAGCGCTTAAGGACAAACAGCTTGCTCCGATCACCTATCACGCGGGGCAGTCTGATTCAATACATGTGGTCGAGGCACAAGCGAGAAAGAAACCGCTGGTGAGATTGTTGAGTGCGATTGTGCTTCAAGGTGTCGTGCGTGGCGCCTCCGATATCAATATCCGCCCTGATAAAGAGAAGATTAAGGTCTATTACCGCGTCGATGGGAAATTGCAATTTGCGCGCACGATGGACAAGTCATTGCTGCAACCTTTGATCTGCCGTATCAAGGTGCTGGGAGGGATGGATATCGCTGAGCGTCGTATGCCCCAGGATGGTCATATCAGACTGATGCGTGGCAAGCGCCATATTGATCTGCGTGTGTCAGTCATGCCCACCGTCGATGGAGAGAGTGTTGTCATTCGTATACTTGATAAAGAGGTGGGAGTGAAACCGTTTCCACTTTTGGGGCTTGCGCAGACGGAGCAAAAAAAGATTTCGACTGTACTGGCAAGGCAGAGTGGTCTGTTTCTGGTGGTGGGGCCTACTGGTTCGGGTAAGACCACCACATTATATGCCTTGCTGGATGAGATTAAAAAAGAGCACGCTCATATCATCACAATTGAAGACCCGGTGGAATATGAGATGTCAGGGATAGAGCAAGTGCAGGTGACTGCCTCGCGTGAGGTGGGTTTTGCGCGAGTACTGAGGAGTGCGCTGCGGCATGACCCGGATGTGATCATGGTGGGGGAGATTCGCGATAGTGAGACTGCCGAGGTTGCCAACAAGGCGGCATTGACCGGCCATTTTGTCCTGAGTACGTTGCATACGCATAACTGTGTGAGTACGGTGATTCGACTCATTGATATGGGCGTTAAACCTTATCTGCTCGCAGCGACACTGCGAGGGGTTTTGGCGCAGCGACTGGTGCGATTGAACTGTCATCATTGTGCTCAGTCGATTCCAGTAGATGCTGTTAGCAGAGCAGCGTTGAGGCTTGGCGACGATGACCAGGTACTGTGTGGGCTGGGCTGTGATGCCTGTAATCAGAGTGGTTTTCTGGGGCGCACATTGGTCAGTGAGGTACTGATTGTTGATGATACGCTTGCGGCTCTGATTAACGGTAAGGCAGATAGGTCATTATTTGTTGAAAAGGCATTTGAGAGCGGTATGATCTCAATGAGTGATGACCTGATTCGTCTGGTAAAAGCAGGAAAGGTCGCACCTGGTGAGGCACTTTCTTATGATGTGTCATAAAGTCTTGTGTTTGTTGATGTAGTATCGTTGCCATTAATTGACAAGGAAGAAGAGGTCATTTTGATTGCCTATATTGCCAGGCATTGACTGAGTGGGGCCAAAGATGGGGCCAGTTAAGATTGAAAAGGAAGAAGACGGAATCACCAGGTTTCCTCGTGAGGCCTTGTTTTATATCCTGTTCATAGGAACGCTTTTTTCTACGTTCCTTTTTATATTGGTACGAGAATGGGAGCAGCAGCAGACTCAAATGCGTTTTGAGGCTGCCGCATCATCCTATGTTACGGCAATCCAGAATGAGATTGGCAGGCATCAGGAGGCAGTAAATGCTATCGCCAGTTTTCATCGTTTATCGGATGCCACAAGTCGCGCTGCTTTCAGTGCCTTCGTGAGTGCAATATTGCTTGCGCATGATGACACGCAGGCCTTTGAATGGGCGCCTCGGGTGTTACATGCAGAGCGACTCGAGTATGAGTTGAAAGCGCGTCAGGTGGGTTATAGTGACTTTCGCTTTACAGAGCGTACCGTTGATGGTGAGTTGGTGAGTGCACTTCAGCGTGATGAATATTTCCCTGTTTATTATGTGGAGCCATATGAGGGTAATGAGGAAGCTCTGGGGTTTGATCTTGCCTCTGATTCGGTGAGGCGCAAAGCCCTTGAACAAGCTCGCGATAGTGGAGAAATTGTTGTTAGTAGACGCATACGTCTTGTGCAAAATGGAGAGCAGTACGGCTATCTGATGTTTAAGCCTGTATATATTACTGACACGCCGCCTCAAACAATTGAAGCTCGTCGACAACAGTTGCAAGGATACGCGCTCGGTGTATTTCGTCTGGGCGATTTTATAAATGAGGCGTTACATGATTCGGCCCACGCGACCCTTGATGTGTGGGTCTACGATCAAGTGACACAGGGATCACGAGAGTTGCTATCTCATCGAAGCGCTGGGAGTAATAAGAAAGAAGAAATAGCGGTTGTTAAGACATCCACTTCTGCTAGTGATCTGATGAGGGAAGTGATATTAGAACGACATGGACGACAGTGGGTATTTATATTCAAACCGTCATCGGCCTTTTTGAATGTGGAATCTCTCTGGCGCTCCAGGCTAGTGTTGTCAGTTGGCATCGTCTTAACGTTGCTGTTCATGCTGTTTGTTTACCGTGGACAGCGTTATACACAGACGATCGAGCAGAGAGCAAAACTTTTGGCACAAGAGAAATATGAATCTGAACAGCGCTATCTACGCTTGTTTGATAGTAATAATGATGCATTGTTTGTGCTGGAGATAGATGAAAAGCAGGGGCCAGGGAAGTTTCTCGATGTTAATGAGGCGATGTGTCAACGTCTCGGTTACAGCAAGGAGGAGCTATTACAGTTGAGCCCGATGGAGATCAATCGTCCAGGAATGGAAAAAGAATTACAGGCATGTGTACAACAGGTGCTGGTGCATAAAGGTCATCTGTTTGAGACGGTGCATATGAGCAAGAGTGGCAGGGAAATACCGGTTGAGATCAATGTTAGAATGTTAGATGGATATAATGATTCGCTTTTTATTGGTTGTGCGCGTGATGTAGCCAAACGTCGTAAGGCGCATGAAGAACAGATGGAAGCCAAAGACTGGGAGATGGCCAAGCTTTCCAGTGCTGTGGAGCAGTCCGCAGATTCGATAATGATCACTGACCGCCATGGTGCGATCGAATATGTCAATCCAGCCTTCGAGGAAATTACAGGTTATAGTCGAGACGAAGCGTATGGTAAAACACCAGTAATCATCAAATCTGGTAAGAATTCCCGTGATGAATATGAGAATCTATGGAGAAAAATCATGCGCGGCGAGGTTTATCGCAATGTGCTGATAAATCGAAAGAAAGACGGTATGCTCTACTATGAGGAGAAAACTATCTCACCGCTTAAAGATAGCCAGGGAAGGATAACGCACTTTATCTCGTCGGGTAAGGATATCACCACACGTATGCAGACTGAAGAGCGCCTGCATCATCTTGCTTATCATGATATTTTGACTGATTTACCTAATCGGGTGCTGTTTGTTGAACGTATCAACAATGCGATTAAGCAATCACGCGGTGCTGAACAGCGTTGTGCAGTGTTGTTTATTGATCTCGATCGTTTCAAAAACATCAATGACACGCTAGGGCACAGCGTAGGCGATCTATTGTTGCAGGCCGTACCTGAACGTCTGCTAAGCTGTGTGCGTGATCGTGATACGGTGGCGCGTTTTGGTGGTGATGAATTTTCGTTATTGCTGGAGAAGGTCCCCGGTAGTGAGGCGGTAGCGAAGGTTGCGGAAAAGCTTATCGACGTATTGTCAAAGCCGTATGAAGTTCAAAACCAGGAGCTATATTTGACGGCGAGTATTGGTATCAGCCTCTCTCCTGATGACAGTACCGATGCTAATACGTTGATTAAGAATGCCGATACTGCGATGTATCGTGCCAAGGATACTGGGCGGAATAATTACCAGTTTTATTCGACTGATATGGGGATACGCGCCTTTGAACGCCTCTCGCTTGAAACGAGCTTGCGCTTTGCCCTGGAACGAAATGAGTTTGAACTCTATTATCAACCTCAGGTGGCGATGGAGAGTGGGCAGATCATCGGGGCAGAGGCATTGATTCGTTGGCAGCACTCCGAGTTGGGCCTAATTGAACCAAATAAGTTCATCCCGCTATTAGAAGATACGGGGCTGATTGTCGATGTCGGTGAATGGTTACTGAATACTGCTTGCATGCAGGGTAAGAAGTTGATCGATCTTACTGGAGAGCCATTCAGGATTGCTGTTAATCTGTCTGGTAAACAGTTTTGTGATGAGGCATTGATCGGAATGATTAGTCAGGCGATCGAGGATCAGCAGTTTCCACCATCTTTACTCGATATTGAGATTACCGAAACAGTTTTGATGCAGAACGATAAGGTGTCACTGGAAAATATCGGTACATTAAAGGAACTGGGTGTACGGTTATCGATTGATGATTTTGGCACCGGATACTCATCGCTTAGTTATCTTAAGCGTTTTCCGGTGGATGTTATCAAGATTGATCGTGCTTTTATTCGCGATGTCAGTAGTGACCCGGAAGATGCTGCGATTGTTACCGCCGTGATTGCAATGGCTCATAGTCTCAAGCTGGAGGTGGTGGCTGAAGGGGTGGAAAATCAAGATCAGGTTGATTTTCTGAGTTACTATGCTTGTGACTATCTGCAGGGCTTTCTTTTTAGTAAGCCGCTACCTGAGAATGAATTTCGCCTGCTATTGACTAGTGAAGGCTAGCGTTAGAACTATCGTTTGTGCTTTATCGGTTTGATGCAACTCGTAGTGGCAGGCTCTCATCTGGTTGTGATATGTGTGGAAGATTTTGCCCAATCCACTTAATCAGTGGTGCCCACTCTATTCGTTCCTGTGTGACCAGTGATGGTTCCATTTCATGGATGCCGCACCCTGTTGCTGATGCATCGATATAATGGTCGCTGTCGCTAAGGGCGGTGAGAAATGGGATGTCGAGAGAATCCAGGAATTGTTCTAATGGTTGATAGAGTGTCGTCTTTTGTCGCACCCGATTCGCCATGATGCCAATTGGAATACCCCTGGCGCGAGTCTTGATAGTGAGCATGAGTTCCCGCACGAATTCGGCTGTGGCATGGATATCAGCGGGTGACGGAGCCACTGGAATAATGATCATGTCTGCTCGGTCGACCGCTTCGCGAAGGAGGTCTCTACTGATACCTGCGGGGGTATCAATGATAACACGCTCGGTATCAGGTGGTGTCTTTAGCTGGAAAGCGCGGGTAATACCAGTTCTTTTATGACTTGCGTCGATGAGATGAACAAGTGGGCGATCACTATTTTCTCGTAGCGTTCCCCAGAAATGACTAGAGCCCTGAGGGTCATAGTCGATTATGGCGGTGTTGAAACCGGCTGAGGCGTAGAGTGCCGCAAGGTTTGTCGCAATCGTGGTTTTTCCGCTGCCGCCTTTTGCGTTGAGTAACAGTACTGACTGCATAACTTTATCCTTTGTACTCGCAATATATATCTATATAGCGTCATGATTACTGAAAAATATAACGGATTTTTACGCGATTGTTTGTGAGTCGCGTCACGATTTTGACATCAAGCTTAACTGGATCAGCTGCTACAAGAATATGCAGCTGTCCTCAATGCGTTAAATACTGATCTGCTATTTGCTTAGTACGGTGTGTGAAAGCAGCGCCTGGGTCTGATTAAATCTCAAGGCAACGTCGGAATATTCCCTCACTCGATAGGGCAAATATTAATATCTGAGGATGTAACTCTTGTGGCTCCGCCATGTGGGGTCATCGCCAGCTCGCCTTGCGTGATCTACCCTTGCTTATTGCTTGCTGTGTTGTCGATATAAATGCGTCATGCTTCTGGCATGGGCGATTAATCCTGGTGTTAATTTGCTGTCAATTCTTTGACTAGGTCTTTTCAGGTACTTGTATCTATATGATTATTCATCACTAATAGTATTTTTCTTGTATGGCATGATGATTGCTTTTAGAGCAGTAAATCTGTTTATTAATCGATATGGAAAGGAAATCTGATATGGCCGTAGATGAAGAAAATGAAGGAGCCGAAAAGAATGAACCTGCAAAACAGCCCAAAGGGACACTGCTAAAGGCCGTCCTTATTGTTTTGTCTATTTTCCTGGCTATTGGCGGCAGTGTGGTTGCAACACTTTATTTTGCGGGTGTCTTTCCCGGGGGGGCAGATGAAACCAGCGCTGAGGTAAGTCACGATGAGCCGAGCGGGAAAACCAAGGGGAAAAGTGAAAAGAAGAAGGTAGACAAGGGGCCCGCTATCTATTTTCCTTTTGAAGCCCCATTTGTGGTTAATTTTATCGATAAAAATCAAATCCGTTATTTACAGATTAATGTTGAGGTGATGGCGCGAGATCAGGAGGTTATTGATGCGATTGGTGTGCACTTGCCAAAGATCAAAAATAATCTGCTAGTGCTTTTTAGTGATCTCGATTTTGAGATGATTACAAATGTTGCCGGTAAGCAGAAGTTACGCGACCTTGCACTAGAGGAGCTGCGTAGGATCCTTAAAGAAGAAACTGGCAACGGTGAAGTAGAAGCGCTTTATTTCACTGGTTTTGTCATGCAGTAGCGCTGGAAATATTTATGTCTGTCAATGACCTGTTAACACAAGATGAGATTGATGCGTTACTTCATGGTGTCACTGGTGGTGATATTGAATCGGAAGATGATGCGCCGCTGGATGATGGCCTGGCGCATGAATATGATTTCAACAGCCAGGACAGGATTGTACGTGGGCGTATGCCTACGTTGGAGATGATCAACGAGCGCTTTGCTCGTCACTTCAGAATCAGTTTGTTCAATATGTTGCGGCGTACTGCAGAGATATCGGTGGGTAGCGTTCAAATGCTGAAGTTTACTGAATATGTGCATAGCCTGTTTGTCCCTGCAAGTTTGAATCTAGTCAAACTAGAACCGCTGCGGGGGACGGGCTTGTTTGTATTTGATCCAAAGCTGGTCTTTACGGTAGTTGATAACTTTTTTGGTGGTGAGGGTAAATTCCACGCCAAGATTGAAGGCCGAGAATTTACGCCGACGGAGCAACGCATTATTCAAATCATGCTTGACCTAAGTTTTAAAGATATGAAAGAGGCATGGAATCCTGTGTTGCCGATTAAGTTTGATTTTCAGGGGATGGAGGTCAATCCGCACTTTGCAAATATCGTTAGTCCTAGTGAAGTAGTGGTAGTCACAACATTTCATATTGAACTGGAAGGTGGTGGCGGTGATTTTCATGTCACCCTTCCTTACTCAATGGTAGAGCCAATTCGTGAAATTCTTGATGCCGGTGTACAGAGTGATCGAGATGATAATGATGATCGTTGGTCGGTTGCGCTGGTGGAAGAGATTAAAGAGGCTGATGTTGAGATGAGTAGCATACTAACTGAAACAGAGATAACACTTGATGAGCTTAATGAACTTAAATGCGGCGATATTATTCCAATTGATATGCCTGAGAATGTCACCATCCGTGTTGAAGATATACCTGTATTTAGAGGTAATTTTGGTGTTTCTGATGGAAAAAATGCGATTAAGATAACAGAACGGGTTGTTGCAGAAAGTACGAAACAGCTGCAAACAGTAGTGGGGTAACTAGCATGAATGATACGACAGACAATAATGATGACGTAGGCGATGATTGGGCTGCCGCTATGAATGAGCAGGCTGAATCGGAAGGGGCAGATGCAGCGCCTGCAGATTTTCAGAATCTTCAGGCGGATACAGTGTCAGCTAGTGCAATGGAAGAAAACATTGAGATGATCCTTGATATCCCAGTGACTGTTTCAGTTGAGATAGGACGAAGCAAAATCAATATCAGAAATCTTCTTAAGCTCAATCAGGGATCAGTTGTTGAACTAGACAGGTTGGCCGGTGAGCCAATGGATGTGATTGTGAATGGCACCTTAATTGCTCATGGTGAGGTTGTGGTTGTGAATGAGAAGTTTGGCGTTCGTCTTACTGATGTCATCAGTGCTACAGAGCGTGTTAAAAAGCTTAAATAATAGTTGTGATAAGAATGACTACGCTGATTAAAATATTCATTATCATCACGACATTGTTACCACTTTCACTTTTTGCTAGCGAGATAACAGGTGAAATTCCCAAAGTTCCAAACGTTATTGGTGCTGGCAACGTGTTGCAAATTGTAATGGGATTGTTCGTTGTTCTTGTGATAATCATCGGAACGGGATGGTTATTGAAGCGATATGGTGGAATGGGTGGCGTATCTAATGCCAATCTAAAGGTTGTTGCTGGTATTACTGTAGGACAACGAGAAAAAATAGTAGTAGTACAGGCGGGAGATGTACAGGTGTTGGTAGGCGTTTCACCGGGCAATATTCGTGCATTACATGTACTTGATAAAAATATCGATACTGAGAATCAGCTGAAAGTTGGTAACACGACAGTAGAAAAGAGTAGTAGTGGCTTCGTTAATCATCTCAAGCAGCAGATTAAAAACCGAGAAGAATCATGAGCAGAGTAGTTTCTGTTCTTTTTCTTTATCTAGTATCGATTTCCATCGCATCTGCGGATGCAGGACTGCCAGCACTGACAGTAACACCAGGTAGTAATGGCGGCGAAACCTATACGCTGAGCATTCAAATATTGGCACTTATGACAGTGCTGACGTTGCTGCCGGCAGCGCTGATGATGATGACTTCATTCACGCGCATTATCATTGTGCTTGCCATTTTGCGTCAGGCGCTTGGCACTGCGCAGACCCCGACGACACAGACGCTGATTGGCCTTGCCCTGTTTCTTACCATTTTCATCATGATGCCGGTTTTCGAGGCTGGTTATGATGCTGGCCTCAGGCCCTATATGGAAGAAAAAATTGAAGTAGAAGAAGCGCTGGAAAAATCGATTGAACCATTTCGGAAGTTTATGCTTGCTCAAACGCGAGATAGCGACCTTAACTTATTTGCAGGCCTTTCCGGCAATGAAGATATTGATTCGTATGATGATGTGCCTCTATCTATGTTGTTACCAGCTTTTGTTACCAGTGAGCTGAAAACGGCTTTTCAGATAGGATTCATGATATTTATTCCATTTTTAATTATTGACCTGGTGGTGGCAAGCGTCTTGATGGCGATGGGTATGATGATGTTGTCACCCTTAATCATATCGTTGCCATTTAAGTTGATGTTATTTGTGTTAGTCGATGGTTGGGCGTTAATTATGGGTACGCTTGCCTCAAGTTTCTATACTTGATCGATGGTGAGGTCACTGATATGAGTCCGGAAGATGTACTGACCTTAGGGCGATCTGCACTTGAGGTTACCATTATGATCATTGCATTGTTGCTGATTCCTGCATTGGTTGTGGGTTTGATGGTGAGCATGTTTCAGGCGGCGACGCAGATTAATGAGGCGACACTTAGTTTTATCCCCAAGCTTTTTATTACCTTTATTGTGATGCTAATTGGTGGCCCGTGGATTTTACAGGTAATGACTAGTTATACACGCCAGTTGATCCAGAATATTCCGATGATGATCGGATGATAAAGCTATAGTTGAGTATCTCCCCCTGTGAATTTCACCGATGAGCAACTGATAAATCTTGTAACCAGTTATTTCTGGCCGTTTACCAGAATCGCTGCCTTTGTTGCCGTAGTACCCATTTTTGGTGCTCGTGTTATACCGGCCAGAATACGTTTATTGATCGCAATCTCATTGACGATGGTTATTGTACCTATTCTCCCACCTTCTGCTGCTGTTGACCCATTTGGATTAGATGGATTATTAACGACTGCAGCACAGGTGATGATCGGTCTGGCAATGGGATTCGCGATGAAGCTGATATTTAGTGCGATTGAAACAGGTGGTCATCTGATGGCGCAGACAATGGGTTTAGGTTTCGCCCAAATGAACGACCCGGCTAACGGGGTTACGGTGCCTGTTGTCAGTCAGTTTTATATCATTATGGCGACGTTGTTATTTCTTGCCCTCAATGGACATTTAGTGATGATTGATGTGCTTGCTGAGAGTTTCCAGACGCTTCCGGTTTCAATGCAGGGTGTTAGTCATGATGGTATGTGGTTACTGATTTCATGGTCGAGCTGGATCTTTACTGGTGCTGTATTGATGTCACTGCCGGTGGTAGTCGCATTACTGCTTGTGAATGTCGCGTTTGGTGTAATGATGCGTGCCGCACCACAGTTAAACGTTTTTGCGGTTGGCTTTCCATTAACATTGACGTTTGGTTTTGTATTTATGCTGGCATCGCTACCGATTTTCTTACCTCAGTTCAGTGACCTGATCGAAAATGCATTTATGACTGTTGGCAATATAGTTTCTGCGAGATAGACGATGGCAGATAATAATACAGGCCAGGAAAGAACAGAAGAGGCAACCCCGAAACGATTACAGGAATCGAGAGATAAGGGGCAGGTTGCACGCTCACGTGAGCTTAGCACAATGAGCTTACTGCTCGCTTCTGCCGCAGGGTTTTTGATGTTTGGTGATCAACTCGTGGCCGATATTATGAGGCTGATGCGAGAATCTTTTACCGCGAGTCGTGTTGACTTGATGGATGTTAAAAACATCCCGCTTTTCCTTGAAAATTCCATTGCAGATGCGCTTATTGCGTTGATACCTTTTTTTGTCATTGTGATGGCGGCTGCATTTTTTTCCCCGATGGCACTGAGTGGCTGGTCTTTCAGTACCAAGGCCCTGGCTTTTAAATGGGACAAGCTTGACCCGATTAAGGGCATGGGGCGAGTTTTTTCTGTGAAAGGCCTGATGGAGCTGGTTAAAGCGTTGGCAAAGTTCATGCTAGTAATGACGATAGCGCTATTAATTCTGTGGCATCAGTCTGAGCTGTTTATTCTTCTTGGGGTAAAGAGTGTTGAGCCAGCAGTAGCACAAGCAGGAAGCCTTCTCATGTGGGCTTTCATTTTACTAAGTTGTGCGACGATTGTGATTGCAGCTATCGATGTGCCATTTCAGCTGTGGGATCATGCGCGCCAGCTAAAAATGACGCGCCAGGAAGTAAAGGATGAGTACAAGCAGACGGAAGGCAATCCCGAGATGAAACGCAAGGTGCGTGAAGTGCAGATGGCAATGGCAGAAAAGCGCATGATGGAAGAGGTGCCAAAGGCGGACGTGATAGTGACAAATCCGACGCATTATGCTGTGGCTATTAAATATGATCAGTTAAAAATGGGCGCGCCTATTGTTGTCGCAAAGGGCAAGGACCTGGTGGCGGCAAAGATCAGAAGTCTTGCGTATAGCAACAATGTGCCGTTATTAGAAGCGCCTCCACTATCTCGAGCACTCTATCATAGTACTGAATTGAATGATGAAGTACCTGCTGGTCTCTATCTTGCAGTAGCTCAGGTGCTGGCATATGTATACCAGTTAAGGCAAAAACAGTCTCGCTTTGATGAGACGTTGACGATGGATGATCTCCCGATTCCCGATGATCTAAAGCGTGACGAGTAAGGTGAAGTTATGGCCCAGGCAAATGTATTAGATACCGCGCGTCAAATCAGTCGAAATGGGCTGATCGGCGCACCGCTGTTATTAATGTCTATTTTGGCGATGATGGTTGTTCCATTGCCGCCAATTTTACTCGATCTGTTTTTTACTTTTAATATCGCACTGTCATTGATTGTTATTCTCTCTGGTGTTTATTCGAAACGGCCGCTCGATTTTGCTATCTTTCCGACGGTACTGTTAATTGCAACGCTGCTGCGACTGGCGCTCAACATCGCCTCTACTCGTGTGGTGTTACTGGAGGGACATACCGGTACCAACGCGGCCGGTGATGTGATCGAGGCCTTTGGTGACTTTGTGGTGGGTGGTAACTACGCCGTTGGTCTGGTGGTGTTTGCGATTCTCGTGATTATCAATTTTGTGGTCGTCACCAAGGGCGCTGGTCGGATATCAGAGGTGAGTGCCCGCTTTACCCTCGACGCGATGCCGGGTAAACAGATGGCGATTGATGCCGATCTTAATGCGGGTGCAATTGACCAGGATGAGGCTAAACGTCGTCGTTCCGATGTGGTCTCTGAAGCTGATTTTTATGGCTCAATGGATGGTGCCAGTAAGTTTGTACGTGGTGATGCCATTGCAGGTATTTTAATCCTATTTATCAATATTGTGGGTGGATTAGCGGTAGGTATCTTACAGCACGACATGGCGTTTGCTGATGCTATGCGCAACTACACCTTATTGACGATTGGTGATGGTCTGGTGGCGCAAATTCCGTCGCTGATTCTGTCAACCGCTGCTGCCATCATGGTGACACGTGTTTCCAGTGAGCAGGATATGGGGCAACAGTTTGCCTCGCAGATGTTTGAAAGCCCACGTGCGCTAGCTGTGACAGCGGGCGTGATTGGTATTCTTGGTTTGATCCCTGGTATGCCTAATCTGGTGTTTCTGGGTATTGCCGCACTGGCAGGTGGTGCAGCCTATTATCTATCGATACGGACTGTGCAGGATGTCGATGAAACGGCGGTTGAAGAGACGTTGGCTCAACAGGCTCAGGCGCCTGCAGCCGGTGAGGTGACAGAGGAGAATAAGGATCTCAGTTGGGATGATGTTGTGCCAGTCGATGTGATTGGGCTGGAAGTGGGATATAAGCTGATTCCGCTGGTAGACAAGAACCAGAATGGACAGTTGATGGCGCGTATTAAAGGCATACGTAAAAAGTTAACCCAGGAAATAGGTTTCCTGATTCCTCCTGTACATATCCGTGACAATCTCGAATTGTCACCCGGTGCATACCGCATCACATTAATGGGTGTCGCTGTTGGTGAGTCCGATATCTACCCAGACCGCGAAATGGCGATTAATCCGGGACAGGTGTTTGGCACGCTGGCTGGTGTGCCGACTAAAGACCCCGCCTTTGGCATGGACGCGGTCTGGATTGACCCAGGCCAGCGCGAACAGGCGCAAACGATGGGCTACACCGTGGTCGATGCCAGTACCGTGGTGGCAACACATATCAGTCAGTTGTTGCAGAGTCAGGCCTCTGACCTGCTGGGGCGTGAAGAGGTTCAGCATCTGCTTGATGGATTGAGCACAAGTGCGCCTAAACTGGTTGAGGGTCTGGTACCAGATGTCATGCCGCTAGGTGTGATTCAGAAGGTGCTGCGTAACCTGTTAGAGGAAAACATTCCGATCCGCGATATGCGCACAATCGTTGAGACGCTTGCGGTCGAGGGCACAAGAAGTCAAGATCCTGACGCGTTGACGGCTGCAGTGAGAGTGAGCCTCGGAAGAATGATCGTCCAAAATATCAATGGCTTATCTTCCGAGCTGCCTGTTATTTCTCTTGATCCTTCTTTGGAACAGTTATTGCAAGAGTCTATGCAGAGTGGCGGTGGATTGGAGCCAGGGTTGGCAGAAAGAATTCATCAATCACTGTTGGAATCGGCACAACGACAAGAGATGGCAGGGCAGCCCGCAGTGTTAGTGGTATCAGCACCGTTGAGGCCTATGTTGGCACGATTTGTAAGAAATACGATACCTAATATGCATGTGTTGTCTTATAACGAAATGCCGGATAACAGACAGATAAAGATTATCGCGAACATTGGTAGACCAGACTAGCGGTAACTGAGTGTGTGATGAGGTGATCAGAGTGACGAAGCAACAGATGACATACAGAAGTAGAAAGTGCGGGGAGGATTATGAAAATTAAACGTTATTTTGCCCCGGATGTGCGTCAGGCGATGCGCATGGTGCGTGATTCTCAGGGCCCTGATGCGGTGATTTTATCAAACAAGCGTGTTGATGGTGGTATCGAGATAGTCGCCGCGATTGACTATGATGAATCAATTATGCCACGGCCAGTGCCAGCCACTACTGGTTCGATAGCAGATGGTATAAAGACCGATTTAAATCATCCGTCACCTGAATCACAGGTGACGTCTCAATCGCAGTCACAACATGGCAATGCCAAGGCCGCTGCTAAGATGAGTGCCGCAGCACGTTATGAAGGTGATTTTTCCGCCGAGTCTAACAATGGCACGCGTGTGCAGGCACCACTTTCCACTATTCAATGGGGTCAGGAACCCGCGATTGTCGAGATGCAGACAGAATTGAAAAATCTTCGTGGCATGCTTGAAAAACAGCTTTCCGGATTGGCATGGGATGAGTTCACGCGTCGTTATCCCCTCAAGGCGGAATTGGTCCAGCAATTAATGGCGCTTGGCCTGAGTGACTCATTATGTAAGGCCATGGTGGAAGAGGTACCGGAACGGAGTCATCCAGATGATCTTTTTAAAAACTCACTGGAGTGTTTATCAAGAATGATTCCGGTGGCAAACGACGAAATCCTTAATGAAGGTGGTGTTGTCGCCCTGGTGGGGCCAACCGGTGTCGGCAAAACAACCACTGCAGCAAAGCTTGCGGCGCGTTATGCATTGCGTCACGGCAATCGTCATGTGGCGCTGGTAACGATAGATAACTATCGTGTATGCGCACACGAACAACTACGTACCTATGGCAGAATTCTCGATATTCCGGTTAAAACGGCCGATAGCAGGGAGGAGTTACGTAAAGTGCTTGATGATCTTTGTGATCGTCGTCTGGTTTTGATCGATACGGCGGGAATGAGTCAGCGTGATAGTCACCTGTCAGAGCAGGCCTCAATATTGTGTGGTGATGATATGTTCATTAAGTCTTCACTAGTGATTTCAGCGACGTCGCAGGTGTCAAGCATACAGGAAGTCATTCAGGCCTTTGGGTTGTTCAATCCTGCTAGTTTGATAATGACCAAGCTTGATGAGGCAACAAGTTTAGGGGGGGCACTTGATATAGCGACTCAGTACGGCGTACCAATTTCATATGTGTGTGATGGTCAGCAGGTCCCAGAAGACTTACACATGGCTCGGGCCTATGATCTTGTAAATCGCTGTGTTGATATTGTAGAAAGAACTGTTCCCAATGGCGATGATGGTAACGGGATAGACTTGATAGTTCAAACAAGTGGAAGAGGCGCGATAAATGCTAATGTCTGAGTCAGGAGTCAGTCAAATGTCAGGCCTACGCCACGTTGCAAATCCAAATCCGGTACGAGTGATTACGGTCACGAGTGGTAAGGGTGGAGTTGGTAAAACGAATGTATCAGTGAATATGTCAGTCGCACTTGCTGCGAGTGGGCAGAATGTACTACTGATGGATGCGGATTTAGGACTGGCCAATGTGGATGTATTGCTGGGATTGCAACCCGCTTACAACCTTTCGCATGTAGTTAATGGTGAGCGCTCGCTGGAAGAAGTGATGGTGTCTGGCCCTGAAGGACTTAAGGTGATTCCTGCCTCATCTGGTTTGAAGAACATGGCAGAGTTGAGTCATGCGGAGCATGCAGGGCTGATTCGTGCATTCAGTGAACTGAGTTTTAACCCTGATGTACTGGTGATAGATACTGCCGCGGGTGTTTCAGATA
>CALZMY010000244.1 GCA_945788675.1 uncultured Gammaproteobacteria bacterium
TGCTTGTATAGCAGTTTATGCGCTTCCATGACGACCAGCAGTATCAATGCTACGCCGAGAAGTTTCAACCAGTTTTCAAACGAGATTGGCTGGATATGGAGGATATCCTGCATGATGGGGGTGTACATTGCACCGATATGAATCAGTTGTGCCGCGAGTGTGCCAAACAGCAGCAGTGGGTTGCGTAATGGGTTGTGGGTAAGTGCAGAACGGGTCTCAGAGCGGCTATTAAAGACATGGACGTTCTCGAATAGCACCATCAGCAGTAGTGTTGCATTGCGTGCCTCGTCTACTGAGAAGCCATTTGAAAGCAGCAAGCTGAAGGTGGCAAAGGCAACGCTGCCGACCAGCAATGCCGAGACCATGATGCGCTCAATCATCAAACGATTGAAGATGGGTTCCTTGGGTGGACGTGGCGGCTGGTTCATTTCGCCGCCTTCTCTGGGTTCAAAGGCGAGTGCGACATCCTGGATGCCGTTGGTGGCGAGGTTGAGCCACAGCAATTGTACCGCGAGCAGAGGCAGTGGCAGGCCACTAACCAGTGCTAGCATGAAGAGCACTACTTCGGCAGCCCCGGTGGAGAGCAGTAGAAAGATCACCTTGCGGATGTTGTTATAGATAACGCGCCCCTCTTCGACGCCTGCAACGATCGAGTTGAAGTTGTCATCGGAGAGGATGATGTCGGCACTTTCGCGTGCCACATCGGTTCCCTTTTTGCCCATCGCGACACCGACATGGGCCGCCTGCATGGCAGGGCCGTCGTTGGCACCGTCGCCAGTGACAGCGACAAAATGACCGTTGCGTTTCAATGATTCAACCAATTGCAGTTTCTGTTGCGGTTCGATGCGCGCAAAGACACGATGTTTGCGAGTGATGGTATCGATGGTGGCATGATCATCGCTGGCGATCTGTTTAAGTTGTGCACCACTGATGACGTCATCATTTGTTTTGGCGAGGTTTAGTTCTCGTGCGATCGATAACGCTGTGGCGGGATGGTCGCCAGTGATCATCGCAGTGTCGATCCCTGCACTGCGGCAGGCGTCGAGTGCGCTACGGCTCTCTTCACGCAGTGGGTCAACCATCGCCACGAGTCCAATCAGTGTTAATTCCTGAAGATGTGCTTCGGCGAAGTCATCTTCACCCAGTTCAGTGCTACCCATTGCAAGTGCCAATACGCGATGGCCATTTGAGGCGAGATATAGCATCGCCGCTTCTACATCATTGCGGTTGAGTATTGTGATGCCGTTGTTTGCAAGCATATGACTGCACATCTTGACGACGCGCTCGGTCGCCCCTTTGACAAAGATGGTGTTTGATGACTCACCCGCTCGCTGGTGCAGGGTAGCGGCAAAGCGGTGCTCCGGTTCGAATGGGATCTGCGCAACTGTCATGTAGCTATTGTTGGCCTCAGGCTGGGTGATGCCAAGCTTGTGCGCCATTACCAGCAGCGCGACATCGACGCTGTCGCCATGTTGCGTCCAGCTACCCGCACGTTGTGCCAGAAAGCCTTCATTGCAGAGCGTGGCCGCCAGCGCTGCATGTTTTAAGTGGTCTGAGTGTGATGGATCGGGCTTGCCGTCACGCAAGGTCACAGTTCCCTCTGGGGTGACTCCCTGGCCGGAAAGTTCGAATAGCGCGCTGCCCGGCAGGCTAATGTAGCGTGCAGTCAGTTCGTTGAGGGTCAATGTACCCGTCTTGTCTGATGCGATAAAGGTGCAGGAGCCGAGTGATTCGACGGCGATCAGGCGGCGTACAATGACATTGCGTTTTGCCATACGACTCATGCCGATGGCGAGCGCTACGGTGATTGCCACTGGTAGCCCTTCGGGAATTGCGCCGACAGCGAGTGCAACAACGAGAATAAAGACTTCATGCAGGGGCAGGTTGCGTGACAGGGTGATTGCGGCGACGATGAGTGCAGCAAAGGCGACTGCGATACCGATGCGAAAGACCAGTTTCTCCATCCGCTGTTGCAGTGGCGAGTCGATTTTTTTTGTGCCGATGATTGCATCGGCCAGTTGTCCGAGTTCGGTTTTGAGCGCGGTTGCAGTAACGATGCCGGTGGCGCGCCCATAGGTGACATGAGTACCGGCGTAGGCCATGTTGCTGCGTTCACTTAATGGAATTAGAGGTGGTATCGTTTGCGCTGCCTCTTTGTTGACTGGAATAGACTCCCCGGTTAGCAGCGATTCGTCGACGGCAAGCCCCTGTGTCATGATCAGGCGGAGGTCAGCGGGTACCTTGCTACCGCTCTCCAGTAAAACAATATCGCCCGGCACCAGTGCCTTGGCATCTATTTCAAAGGCCTCGCCTTCGCGTACCACATGAGTGTAGGTGGTGACCAGTTCGTTGAGTGCCTCGGCATTGTGTTGTGCCGAATACTCCTGCATGGTGCCGATGATCGCATTGATCAATAGCACGATCGTGATGAAGCTGGCATCTGTCCACTCGCCGATCAGCAGGGAGATGAGTGCCGCCAGACCGAGGATGTAGACCAGTGGGCTGAGAAACTGCCGACTGAAGATCTGTATTATTCCCAGCGGTTTTTGCCGTGGCAAGGTATTAATACCGTATTTAAGCTGTCGCTCTGTTACCTCATCGAGGGTGAGGCCATGCATCGATGAGTGCAGTGACTCGATGTTCTCCTGCGCCGCCTGCGTATGTGGGGCTTCGGGAATTTGACAGCCTGATCCGGTTACCATCTGCTAAATCGTGTTCCTGTAGTTGAAAACTCGGTAGCGAAATAATATTACGCTTATAAGGTAACAATTTATCCGAGGCAAACATAGGCTTGAATCTGTCGATAGAGGCCCTTATATAGGTAGCATCATACGATAAACAGATGTATGTTTGAGATAATCAAGACAGTGAGGGCTCCCCATGAGAATGGACAGATTGACAAGTAAATTCCAGATGGCGCTAGCAGATGCGCAGAGTCTCGCGGTTGGCCGTGACCATCAGTTTATAGAGCCGCTGCACCTGATGACAGCGCTACTGGATCAGCAGGGTGGCACTGTGCGCCCCTTACTGAATCGCGCTGATGTCAATGTGAATGCGTTGCGTTCGCAGTTGGGCGATGCACTGGATCATCTGCCAAGTGTTGAAGGTGATGCCGGTGATCTGCATATTTCCAACGATCTCGGACGACTGCTGAATATGACCGATAAGTTTGCGCAGCAGCGTGATGATCAATATATCTCCAGTGAACTCTTTGTTCTTGCCGCAGTAGAAGATAAGGGAGTGCTGGGTAACCTGATGCGCAATGCGGGCGCGGCAAAGGGCTCGCTTGAAAAGGCGGTTGATGAGATGCGCGGTGGCGAGAATATTGATGATCCTAATGCCGAAGAGCAGCGTCAGGCGTTAGAGAAATTTACCATCGATCTCACTGAACGTGCGGAGCAGGGTAAACTTGATCCGGTGATTGGTCGTGATGATGAGATCCGTCGTACCATCCAGGTATTGCAGCGTCGTACTAAAAATAATCCGGTGTTGATAGGTGAGCCCGGTGTCGGTAAAACGGCGATTGTTGAAGGCCTCGCGCAACGTATCGTCAATGGCGAGGTGCCTGAAGGGCTTAAAGGTAAACGTCTGTTATCGCTTGATATGGGTTCGCTGATTGCCGGTGCGAAGTTTCGCGGTGAATTTGAGGAGCGCCTCAAGGGGGTACTCAATGACCTTGCCAAGCAGGAGGGAGCGGTGATCCTCTTTATTGATGAGTTGCACACCATGGTCGGTGCCGGCAAGGCTGAAGGGGCGATGGATGCCGGTAATATGTTGAAGCCTGCTCTGGCGCGTGGCGAGTTGCACTGTGTTGGCGCAACCACGCTGGATGAATACAGGCAGTATATCGAAAAAGATGCGGCACTGGAGCGTCGTTTTCAAAAGGTATTGGTTGATGAGCCAAGTGTCGAAGATACCATCGCGATTCTGCGTGGTCTGAAGGAAAAATATGAGGTTCATCACGGCGTTGATATTACTGATCCTGCGATTGTCTCAGCCGCGACGTTGTCGCATCGCTATATCACCGATCGGCAGATGCCAGATAAGGCGATCGATCTGATCGATGAAGCGGCGAGCCGTATCCGTATCGAGATCGATTCAAAGCCTGAAGCGATGGATCGTCTGGAGCGTCGCCTGATCCAGCTCAAAATCGAACGCGAGGCGTTGGGCAAAGAGAGCGATGAGGCGTCTAAGAAACGACTGGCCGGTCTTGATGATGAGATCAATCGTCTCGGACTAGAATTTGCTGACCTTGAGGAGGTGTGGAAGGCGGAGAAGGCAGCGTTGCAAGGGACGCAACATATCAAAGAAGCGCTTGAGCGTGCACGCACTGAACTGGAAACTGCACGACGTGGTGGTGACCTTGCTCGCATGTCGGAGTTGCAGTATGGGCGCATCCCCGAGCTGGAGAAACAGCTCGACATGGCGGGGCAGGCTGAGATGCAAGAGATGACCTTGCTGCGAAATAATGTGACTGATGAAGAGATTGCCGAGGTGGTCTCGAAGTGGACTGGGATTCCAGTTACACGCATGCTCGAAGGGGAGCGTGACAAACTGTTGCGCATGGAAGCGGCGTTACATCAGCGTGTTATTGGGCAGGGTGAAGCGGTGAAAGTCGTCTCTGATGCCATCCGCCGTTCACGTGCCGGACTCTCTGATCCTAACCGCCCGAATGGTTCGTTCCTGTTCCTGGGCCCAACAGGTGTGGGTAAGACTGAGTTGACCAAGGCGCTGGCGTCATTTTTATTCGATACTGAAGAGTCGATGGTACGTATCGATATGTCTGAATTCATGGAGAAACATTCGGTGGCGCGGCTGATCGGTGCGCCACCAGGTTATGTCGGCTATGAAGAGGGTGGCTATCTGACCGAAGCGGTGCGCCGCAAGCCCTATTCAGTGATTCTGCTGGATGAAGTGGAGAAGGCCCATCCTGATGTCTTTAATATATTGTTACAGGTGCTGGATGATGGCCGCCTGACCGATGGTCATGGACGTACTGTCGACTTCCGCAATACTGTGATTGTGATGACATCCAACCTCGGTTCACAGGTGATTCAGGAGATGGCCGGTGAAGAAAATTATGATGTGATGAAGGAAGCGGTGATGGCTGGCGTTAGTACCCATTTTCGCCCCGAGTTTATCAATCGTATTGATGATGTGGTGGTGTTCCACCCATTGGCTCAGGCACAGATTCGGGCGATTACCGATATTCAGATCGACTATCTACGTGGGCGCCTGCGTGAGCGTGATATCGATATCCGTGTTAATGATGTGGTGTTGGACAAACTTGGTGAAGCAGGGTTTGATCCCGTCTATGGGGCACGCCCTCTCAAGCGTGCGATCCAGAGCAAGCTGGAGAACCCTCTGGCACAGGAGATCCTGGCTGGAAAATATCAGGCAGGAGATGTGATTGAAGTGTCGTTGACCGATGACGAATTAACTTTCGAAAAAGGGCGCGCGGCTTCTGAAGTCTCTGCTGCCTGAAAAATAAATATCGAGCACGTGGTGGTTATCTAGTTGATAGCCACTGCCTGTTCTTTTTCCTGATCTCTTGTTTAATTCTCCTGCTGCATTCTGCGTAGGTGGGCTCGCTGTGTTCATGCAGTGATAATACAGCCTTTGTAGATGATTTTGGGCCTGCGATGGTTGGCTGGGGTATAATGCTGCTTTATGTTTTATGAAGAGAGTCATGTGATGAAAACGCTGGGCCCAGACCAGCTGTACGCAACACCGCTTAATGAGATCGTTGACTTCAGCTTTGATGAGTCTGTGGTAGATGTCTTTCCCGATATGATTAACCGTTCTGTGCCGGGATATAGCACGTTGATCAATGTGGTGGGTGTGCTAGCGGCACAATATGCGCAGGCGGGCAGTCAACTCTATGATTTGGGTTGTTCGTTGGGCGCCGTTACGATGTCAATGCGACGGCGATTAGTACAGCCGGATTGTACTATTTTTGCGGTCGATAATTCAGCAGCGATGCTGCAGCGCTGTCGTCAATATGTGGAAGATGACGATGCGAGTGTGCCCGTTGAGTTTGTTTGTGCCGATATCCAGGATGTGTCAATTGCGTGTGCTTCTGTGGTGGTACTGAACCTGACGTTACAGTTCGTTGATCCGGCACAGCGCAAAGCGGTGCTTGAAAAGATTTATGCTGGAATGTTGCCTGGTGGTGTGTTGGTATTATCTGAAAAACTAACTTTTGCTGATGAGCAAGAGAGGGTGTTTTTTACTGAGATGCATCACGCATTTAAGAAAGCGAATGGTTACAGTGATCTTGAGGTGAGTCAGAAGCGGGCCGCGCTAGAGAAAGTACTGATCCCTGATACTCATGAACAGCATGAGGCACGATTGCGGGATGTCGGCTTTAGCGAAGTGCGTCAGTGGTTTCAATGCCTTAATTTTGTCTCGTTCATTGCGGTGAAATGAGTATTTATACGGCGCTTTATGAGAGGCTCGAAGGCTCCCCACTCAAACCATGGCTCGATACCTTAGCGACGACGGTTGATGCGGCCTTTGGGCGTGGGCATGGCGATCTGGCCAAGTGGCAAGGTGCTGTTAATGCATTGCCACCCATCAAACCTTCGTCCATTGAGCTCTGTGCTGGCAGCGTCCGCATTGGCGAGGCCGCTGATGTTGATGTGGCGACGGCGGCCGAAATTGAACGTCAGTTACGCATTCTGCACCCCTGGCGTAAAGGGCCCTATTCGGTATTTGGGATTGATATCGATACTGAGTGGCGTTCCGACTGGAAATGGGAGCGGCTTAAGGGGCATATCTCACCGTTAACTGATCGCTATGTGCTCGATGTAGGTTGTGGCAACGGTTATCATGCGTGGCGCATGGCGGGCGAAGGGGCGGCGCTGGTTGCTGGTGTCGACCCGACGATGTTGTTTGTGATGCAGTACCAGGCATTGCAGCAATATATGCCGCAGGTGCCCGTTTATGTGCTACCGCTGGGAGTCGAACAGCTGCCGCAA